>JAJZCS010000177.1 GCA_021829055.1 Pseudomonadota bacterium | reverse complement strand
TCCTGAGCCTCACGCTGTTCGAACGAATCCCGCTGGATCAACTACTTACGCAGACCGTGGCCGATGCGATTTCAGACGATGTACGCAACCAGTTGAATCTGTTTCAATAACGTTGGGACACTAGTGGCTCCCCGTAATAAATAAGCAGGAGCCAAAAAGAGAGCCAGCCCGTGCAAGGCAAACTTTTCAGCCAGGATTTTCTCCAGGAAGGCATCAAGCAAACCTCGGCATGAGTAAAGGTTACCGATACCGAGATGGCCGTATTTCGCAACAAGGCGAAAAGACTCTTGCTGCCGTGGCCGCCGGCGATCTCACCACGAAAGTTCAAGCCTGATTTCCGTGCGGCCCGGACTGGCCTGCGATGCCGCTTTGGGAGCACAATAACGCCGGTTCAGGAGGCTGCCATGTTATTTCACGTCAAGATTCAACAGGCCGAGGATGACTGGTTTGTGGCCGAGGTGCCGGCCTTGCCGGGCTGCGTGTCCCAGGGCCGGGATCAGAAAGAGGCGTTGGAAAACGTCAAGGAAGCGATTACCGCCTGGCTCTGGGCTGAAGATCAGAAGGTATTGCAGGCCGATCCCGTCAAACCCGGTGAGCAGCCGGTGGTGGTCGCCGTCTGATAATGACTCGCTTGGGGAATATTTCCGGCAAGGAAACCGCCAAGGCGTTTGCCAAAGGAGGTAAAAACTCGCAATCTTGATCCCCGTTTGAGCCCGGATCCTCACCTTCTGCTGGCGCCATTGCGTGAAAAGTGACAACCGGTGATCAGTAGCGGATTGGGACTGAGACTGAATCGAGTTAACAATTATGCGGATTCCAACAACTTGTGTGCTGATCGTTACGATCTTGACTCTGTGTGCGTGTGCCAGTACTCCACCTGTGCAAATTAGCCCTGGTACCTACTACGCATCAAAGACTAACACTGCTGGTATGTTTGGGAGTGTGAGTGCAGTTGCGGGTGATTTGATGGTTGAAGGGAACAAGTTTTGTGCTTCGAAGGGTATGGACTTCGACTTGGTGAGCGAGTCTACTCAAAATCCAATAATTGCGACCAGACTTGGAGGCGCCTCGATTACGTTCCGTTGTGTGCCGCACGGGGTCCATAGCTCTAATAATGAGTCTAATCATGGTAGTTCGGTGAGTGTCGATTTTGGCACTGCTTTTGCGGTTGACGCGCCCAACATATTTGTAACTGCGAGGCACGTTGTTGAGGATGCAACTGATAACATTACTCTGAGTTGCCCGGGTGGGCAAATTGGTAATGCAAAGGTAACGGCAGTTGATATTGACAACGATTTGGCTGTATTGCGTTCGACAGTAAGTGCGCAAGCGTTTCTTAGTCTAGCACCCGATAACTCCGTTTCATTGGGGAACCGCGTATTTACGGTGGGGTTCCCGGTACCGGGTTTGTTGGGTTTAGACCCGAAGTATTCCGACGGAGTCGTGAGTTCTTTGACAGGAATAGAAGATACCAGGAATCTTATGCAGATCACTATTCCGATCCAGCCTGGAAACTCAGGTGGTGCCGTGGCTGATGCACAAGGACGTGTAGTTGGGGTTGTTGTTTCATCTGCGGCCATACCCTTCTTTGCACATTACACCGGTACGCTACCTCAGAATGTGAACTTTGCTGTGCGCTCCTACTATATACGCCCATTGCTAAACGGCACTGAAATCCAGCTATCCAAAACCTTGAGCAAGCTGACTCCTATTGAGCGCGTAACTGCGAGCACGTGTCTTGTTGAGGCACGTTAACTTGAGGGTCAGAGCAAACATATAAGGGCTCATCAGGAAATCGAGTGGGTAAATCCATAGGTAAATATGGCGGAAAACCGCATAGATATTGGCTTGTAGGGGTTTCGCAAAGTGCTTGAATTGGGCATCATGTTTGAATGGCCAATTCAGCGAAGCGACTGCGGCGCCTGTGGGACACGTATACGTTTCCGGGATTTCGTCTGCAACACCCGGTGCGCGGCGTTTTCGGCGATCCGAAAGCGCGCGTCATTACCCTCCCACGACGCTCAAAAAAACGATCTGCGGCTGCTGCGGTCGAGTGCATTTCGGGTGGTACGACCGGCGCACGCGACGCGTTCGCGATCTCTCCTGCGGGGATGCGCGTATCTACCTGGAGTCCGAACTGCGGCGTGTGTGGTGCCGGCGCTGTGGCACGGTGAAGCAGGAGAAGCTTCCCTGGTTGGCGAACAGCCCGTTTTATACCAAGCGCTTTGCCTTCTTTGTCGGACGGCGCTGCCGGACAACAACGATCTCGGATGTGGCGCGCGAGCTGCATCTGGACTGGCGCGCGGTCAAGGAACTGGACAAGCAATACATGCAGGAACAGTTGCGCCGCATCGGCATGCCTGGGCCGAAGGCCATCGGCATCGACGAGATATCGATCCGCAAGGGGCATACCTATCGTATCGTGGTGAGCGATCTCATCCGGAGGCGCCAATCTGGTTCGGGGCAAGGACCGATCGGAGGCGAGCATGGCGCAGTGCTATGACTGGCTGGGAGACAAGAAAGCCCAAGGCATTCGCCTGGCGGTGATGGATATGTGGAAGCTGTTTCGTAACGTCACCCACGCACGTGCGCCGCAGGCGGCGATCCTGTTTGACAAGTTCCACGTGCTGCGCCATCTGAACGAGGCGCTCGACCAGGTGCGAAAGCACGAGTACGCCAGGCTGACCGGCAAAGCGCGGCGCTACATCAAGGGCCAGAAGTACACCCTGCTGTCGCACCGCGAAAACCTGGACATGGACGGGAGGAAGGCGCTGAAGACCCTGCTGGTAGCGAACCAACGATTGAACACCACCTATCTGCTCAAGGAGTCCTTCGGCCAACTCTGGGACTACGAGCGCGAAGGCTGGGCGCGCAGATTCTTCGAGAACTGGCGCGCGAGCCTGAAGTGGCAGCTCCTGGAACCCTACGAGAAGTTTGCTGAGATGATCGATCGTCATTGGGAGGGCATCGCCGCTTATTGCCGGCCCGAGAACAAGGTCTCTCTCGGGTTCGTGGAAGGACTGAACAATAAGATTCGTGTCATCCAGCGCCGCGCCTATGGACTGCGCGACCAGGAATACCTGCGGCTCAAGATACTCACATGCATGCTCCCGCCGATCTAAAATGCCCCAAATTTACCCACTCACTTTGCAGAAGACCCGAAAAATATTTCAGGGAATGAGAGACTCGAATGGCTGGTGTGTTTCAAACACGTAACCGCACCTACCAATGTTCGCACCATGATTGCATCCATGGCGCCTGATTATGGTTTTGGCAATTCCTTGCCTGTCTTTGTTGCAGAGAAGCATGATTCATACAAAGCTGCTGCACCTTTGTTCTTGGCAAACCTCAACAGCATGGTGCTGGATTACGTTTTGCGGCAAAAAGTTCAAGGACAAAACCTGAATCTGTTCATTATTGAGCAATTACCGTTTATACCGGCGCAGCGTTTCCAGGAGAAGCTGGGCAGCAGGATCATCGGCAATTTCATCCGTGAGCAGGTGCTGCATCTGAGCTACACCAGCGTGGACTTGGCGCCGTTTGCGCGCGATCTGGGTTATGACGGCGCACCCTTCCAGTGGGATGAAAAAGATCGTCGCCACCGCATGGCGCGGCTGGATGCGCTGTTCTTCCATCTTTACGGCGTGGAGCGCGCGGACGCGGAATACATTCTTGAGCAGTTCCCCATAGTGCGCGAGCAGGACGAAAAAGCCTTCGGCCACTATCGCACCCGGGAACTGGTAATGGCCTACATGAATGCGATTGCGGCGGGCGACCTCAAGACTACAATCCACGCCTGATCCCGGCGCGCGCCATCAAGTCAGAGGGAGACTTGGGAGTGTCAAGACCCGATCAGCGTGGGCCTTGAGATCACGCTTCGCGCCGTGACCGAGGGTCAAGAGATACACGCGCAAGCCTTCCCGCCGGGCGAATTTGAATGTCGGGATCAGGTCGCTGTCGCCAGTGACTACCACGATCAGTTCCACCATGCTGCGCAGGGCGAGTCGCGCGATGTCGAGGCCGATGCGCAGGTCCACGCCTTTCTGGGAAATGTTCGGCACCAAGTCCGGCGCCTGGATGGCGCGCGGCTGTTTCAGCAGGGAGCGCATGGCTTTGGTTCCCAGGCGCCAATCGCTGACTACCGTTTCACCCAGACGCAAGGCGAAATCCGCACGCAGTTCCAGTGCATCCAGCAGACTTTCGTGCTGGGCATGTATCGGTGTGGCCGCGAGATTGACCACGGATTGGTTGAGCGGGTTGGTGACAACTTCTTTGCAGGGCGGGGCGTGATAGAAGTAAATGCGCAGCAGCGAACGATCCTGCAAATCAGCGTGTTCCTTGATGCGCCCGCACACCGCTTCAATGTCGTCCGCGGTTGGAAAGCGTTTGAGGGTTTGCTGGAATTTTTTGATGACGAATCCGCCGTCCAGGAAGATGGCGAATTTCGGCAGGGGAGGCATGACTCTATGAACCTTCCATGGTGGCAGTCATTCGAATGGACCGGCACCCTGCTCGTGGCGTCCCGAAGGGCGCGCTTGGATCAGGGACGAACAGGGGCGGTCACTGCTTCTATCAGCGTTCATTAAAGGGGAGAAGGTCGGTTAATGTCAAGGAAGTTACCTGGTTTAACCATCCTCTCGGGCGGCTGGGTCAGTGCCCGCCTGCTCCGGTCAGGGGCGCTGTGGCGCGCGGCGTATTCAGCAGCGTCAGAATGCCGCTCAGGATCGCGCCGGGTGACGGCGGGCACCCGGGCACGGTCACATCCACGGGAATGACATCGGCCACGGCGCCGGCGCTGGCATAACCGCAGCCGAACAGGCCGCCGTTGCAACCGCAATCGCCCAGGGCCACGACCCACTTGGGTTCCGGCACCGCCTCGTAGGTGCGCCGCAGCGCGTCCTGCATGTGC
>JAJZCS010000176.1 GCA_021829055.1 Pseudomonadota bacterium | reverse complement strand
TTTTCAAGTTAAATTTTTTGGGTATGGGTGAAGACGGCCATATTGCGTCCTTGCTGCCGGGTCAGAAACAGTTGTTGGAGGAGAGGGTTCGGTGGGTGTTGCCGGTGACCCATGGGCGGCCTGAGGCAAGGGTTACCTTGACCTATCCTGTTCTCGAGAGTTCTGAAGTAACGGTGTTTCTAGTAAGCGGTTCCGGAAAACGAAAGATGTTAGATTGTGTGTTAAGTGGAACCGAGCAGGATGTTCCTGCGGCAAGGTTGAAGCCGTTGGGTCAGTTGATTTGGTTGGTTGATCGGGAGGCGGCGGGACGGTGGGCTGGTTCTTAGGATGAACAGAGATGTAGCAAAACGGGCTGCGGCGAACGCGGCAGTGGCACTGGTAGAAGATGGGATGACGGTCGGGTTGGGAACCGGCTCGACTGCTGCGATGTTTGTGAATGCTTTGGCGGAGCGTGTTCAGCAGGATAAATTGCGGGAAGTAACCTGTGTTGCAACATCGGAGTCGGTGGCTGGGCGGGCGATCACCATGGGACTGAGGGTTGTAGATTTAATCAATGAAATCGATCTTGCGGTCGATGGCGCGGATGAAGTCGCGTTTCCTGATCTTCGATTGATTAAGGGACTTGGGGGTGCTTTGGTCCGTGAAAAGATTGTTGCGGAGGCGGCAAGGCGCTTTATCATAATCGTTGATTCAGGAAAATTGGTGGATCGGCTCGGAATTCATGTCCCGCTACCGGTCGAGATTATTGCTTTTGGGGCTGAACAAACATGTCGGCGCATCTTGTCGCTTGGTGTTGGAGCAAGGTTCCGGAGCCTTCCGGAGGGAGGAAAGGTTATTAGTGATAATGGGAATCCTATTGTCGACTGTTACATTGGCCCAGAGCGCGATGTTGCTTGGACGAATGACCTAATTCGGGCTATGGCAGGCGTGATTGAAACGGGATATTTTGACACAGAAATAGAACGAGTTATCGTCGGAGATTGTAGCGGAACTGTTAAACAGTTGATTGCGCCGGCAAAAAAGATGGTGTGCAGGGATGTTAATTGAAGATTATGCAATGATTGGCAATCGGGCGACCGCAGCGTTAGTTGGTCGGAATGGGTCGATCGATTGGCTTTGTCTCCCGCGGTTTGACTCAGATGCATGTTTCGCGGCACTTCTCGGCGACCGGGAGAATGGCCGATGGCTGATCGGACCACGAGAGGCGGTAACGCGGCTCTCGCGACGGTACCGCATGGACACAATGATTTTAGAGACCGACATGCAGACTGAAACTGGCACAATCCGGTTGACGGACTGCATGATTACGCCGCCATCGGACCGCACCCATCTGGTGCGGACTGTGACGTGCTTGTCCGGGGAGGTTAAAGTCCATTTGGACCTTGTGCTTCGCCTCGGTTTCGGGCGGATAGTCCCTTGGGTACGCCGTATTGACGGTGGCCATGATTTGGTAGCAGTCGCGGGACCCGATATGATCGTCCTACGGTCCGAAGTTCCGCTTACTAGTGCCAATTTTCATACTGGGGGTGAGTTTCTGGTGACCCGGGGACAAACCATACGTTTCGCGTTACAATGGTTGCCGTCGCATTTGGCGTTGCCAGATTTGATTGATATTGATCGAGCGGTTGTGGGGACAGAGCGGCATTGGCGCGACTGGATAGGACAAATGCGCTTAACGACACGGTGGCCGGACGCCGTGGCGCGCTCGTTAATGACGTTGCATGCGTTGACGCATTGGCAGACTGGCGGAATCGTGGCGGCACCAACATCCTCACTGCCAGAGTCAATTGGCGGGGAAAGGAACTGGGATTACCGATATTGTTGGTTGCGTGATGCGTCGCTGACGCTGCAGGCGTTGTTGCGTGTTGGCTATATTGAGGAAGCTGCAGCATGGCAAGACTGGCTTGATCGGGCAGTTGCCGGTAGCCCGGAAGATGTCCAGATCATGTACGGACTTGCGGGTGAACGGCGGCTGGTGGAATGGGAAGTGCCATGGCTTGCGGGATATGAAGGATCACGGCCTGTACGTGTTGGAAACTCGGCCGCTGGTCAGGTTCAACTCGATGTCTACGGTGAAATGGCAGACGCACTGTTCGCGGGACACAGGGCAGGGATGCCTCGGGATTCCAATAGCTGGGAGATCCGGCTTACAATGTTGAAGCATCTGGAAAAGATATGGACTGAGCCGGATGATGGCATCTGGGAAATGCGCGGTGGGCGCCGCCATTTCGTGCATTCGAAAGTTATGGCTTGGGTGGCATTCGACCGCGCAATCCGCGCTATCGAGGAATTCGGTTACGAGGGACCTGTGGAACATTGGCGCGGCATTCGCGAGGCCATGCATGCCGAAATCTGTGAAAAAGGTGTCGACCCGGAGGAACGGCACTTTGTACAGTGCTACGGGTCGACCGACGTTGATGCGTCGCTGCTACTGATTCCATTAGTAGGGTTTTTACCGCCGGATGATCCTCGTGTAGTTAATACGATTGCCGCGATTGAACAAGAGTTGTTAGTTGATGGGTTCGTTAGACGTTATAAAACGGATGGTGGCAGCGATGGTTTGTCAGGAGGTGAGGGCGTCTTTCTGGCGTGCAGTTTTTGGCTGGTCGATAATTACGTTCTAATGGGCCGCCTTGACGACGCGGAGGCTCTGTTCCGCAAACTTATCGCATTGCAGAATGACCTCGGACTTTTGTCGGAGGAGTACGACGTTGATAGGAAGCGGCTGATCGGAAATTTTCCACAGGCATTTACTCATATCGCGCTTGTGAATAGCGCTCTAAGTTTGAGCGCCGCGATTCAGGAGTTTGATAAATTGAATAGTTTAGAGAACGGATGCTAACGCATAAGAGCGGAAACCGTTGGTGCTAGGGCTTTTGCAATCAGGGTCATGCCGGCACGGTCAGGGTGCAATGCCGGCTCAGGTGGAGAGAAAAACGGGTCCATATAGAGGTCTGCATCCGGCTGGCCGTTGCGTTCAAGGACGATTCCAACGTTGCGGTAGGTGACAAGGTGGTTTCGGGTATAAATAGAGGCAAGCCGGGCGTTGATCTTGTCTGTTTCGATCGTGATCCACGGCGAGCGTATTGAGGGAAGTATGCCAAGAAGCAAGATCCGGGTTTTTGGTAAATGACGATGGACATCCGCGACGACGGCTTCGATACCTGGGATGGTGTCTCGCGCACCCCAATGAGGCGCACCAAGGTTGTTGGCACCGATCAAGATGATAACGAGTTTTGGGTGCAGTTGGGCCAGTTGGCCATGGTCTATGCGCCAGATTAAGCTGGCGGTGGTGTCGCCAACAAAGCCGAAATCGAGAGCATTGTAGGGTGCATAGTAGCGATCCCAGATAGGCAGGATGTTATCGCGGTTCATAGGCCCTGTTCTTTGCCAATACTGAGTGATCGAATCGCCGAGCCACACAAGCTTAGCTCCGGGATCAGCACGTGCAGTATAAAGGGTTTGCTCGAAGCGAGTACGCCACCAAGGGAGGTTCGTGCGCGAGATGGGCGCAGCCGCGAGATTGACAAGAGAGCGCGACCTGGCGGGGCGAACAGGGGCAATGCATGCTAACACTGTGCCGAGGAGCATGAAGCCCAATATCCGTGTCATGGTGCTGCTTTTCCCTAAAGATCCGCAACGAACATTGATATAATTAATGAACGGAAAGGAATGCTTTGATTCGATACGAGAATGCGGTGCCATAAATCTCCGTAAGATGAAGGTGTCTGTTCGCCACAATGGGTCATCTGAGGCATCTGAACCGTCCCGGCATTTCCGGAGGCCGTCATTTTTGAGTCATGCAGCCTTATCGAGGAATTCGAGGGCTGCATAGTAGTTGGCTTCGGCCTCTTCGGGCGGGATATGCCCGATAGGGCCGAAGAGACGGCGATTGTTGAACCAGTCGACCCAGCGCAGCGTCGCCATTTCCACTGCTGAGGCAGTCCGGCCAAGACCGTTGCCGCCAGATCACGCCCCTGTCGCTATGGTGGATCAGCCCATCCTTCGGACCGGGCCTGGGGGCATGGATCGCCTGCTCCAGCGCATCGAGGACAAAACCCGAAGTGGCCTGCGCGGACACTTTCCAGCCAACGATCCGTCGGGCGAAGGCGTCGATGACGAAGGCGACATAGACGAACCCCGCCCGGTGTGGACATAGGTGAAATCGACCACCGACAGCGCATTTGGCCGGCTGACACGGAACTCCCGGTTGAGCTTGTCAAGTGGACACGGCGCTTTCGGGTTGCCGACGGTCGTCACCGTTTTCCTGCCACGCCGCACGCCGGCGAGCCCCATGTGGCGCATTAACCGCTCCACGGTCCTCGATGCCGTCGCGTCGCACCTGTTGCCAGACCTTGCGCGAGCCGTAGAGGCCGAAGCTGTCGGCATGGACGCGCTCGATCTGCTCCCGGATCTCGTCATCGCGCCGGGCGCGTGCCGAGCGCCTTCCGGGAGGTTTGGCGCGGCTCGGGGAACGGTGGGAAGTAGCAGCCTTGGCGGAGTTTTGGGATACGGAGTTGCAGGCTACCCAGGCGAGTATCAAGCGCCCGATCCCGATAGGCGTTGCGGTAGGTTGTGCGCTCGCCGGAGCGTTCATGCCGCCCGGCGCCGATGACATCTTCTACATCGGTTTCCATAAGCAATTGCATCACCGCCGCCGCCACGCTGCAAAAAAAAATCGCCATCACCGGCTTTCGCCAGAAGCTCGGCCAGGGGCAATCTATCGTCGGTCATCGGGTCCTCATTCGGTTCGGGGTGAAGCGTTGCAACTCCACCTTAGCCGAACGATCCGATGGCCACCTCAACCGGGTCTGCATGTGTTGTTGGCCCTTGCGGCCGGCTACGCCGACCTCCAGGGCCAACACCACATGCATCGTTCATCCAATTTCCACCACGAGCGCGGACACTAGAGCGTGATTGGTTTAGGTTCATCCATAACCCATCATGCTTTGGGT
>JAJZCS010000175.1 GCA_021829055.1 Pseudomonadota bacterium | reverse complement strand
TCTGACGGCGCGGTTCATCAGTGGAGGAAGGATCCACCCAGGAAGGTGTTGGTACGTGAGGACCTGGTAGCGGGCGAGCGGTTTGTCGGGGCAATCCGGCGGGCCGGGGCCTCGTGACAAAGGCCGCCATTGGGCGGTTGAGCAACCTGGCAGGCCGCAACGCGAGTGAAGCCTGGCTACACTCTGTCGGCATCGGCATACTCCTCTGCTTCACGAAATTGCCTTATCGCAGAAGTGCGTTCGCCGATTCAGAGGCCGGATGCACCTACCACGTGAGAAATGCGGGTTAGTCGGCTGTGAACTATGCGATCTGGTGAGGCCGGAGGCCGTGGCCTGGTGAGTTGTGTGCGGAATTGAGCCAGGCGAAGATGGCCCAAAGAAGACTGATCAGCCATCTGCGGATGGGGGCGGAGTTATGTCCGGCGCCGACGAGGACGGGGTTGATGGCATCCCCGTTGATGCCGAGCAGGTAGTTCCTTCTGAGGTGGCCGCCGGTCTTCATGTGGCCGATCGCGGGTTCGTTGGCGGTTCGGCAAGTGCTTCAATTAACGCGGTACGCAGTTGCGCGAGTTTGCGTTCGTTTTCGACTTTTAACCCGAACACATCCTTGACGTAGAAGACGTCTACTGCACGCACGCCATAGGTCGTGATGTGGGCAGATGCGATCTGGAGTCCCTGTTTGGTGATTGCCGCGGTCACATCGTGGAGAAGACCTAGCCGGTCGCGACCGTTAACCTCGATCACGGTATGCCGGTTTGACGCGACGTTATCGATGACCACCCGGGGTGGTACATGAATTGCGCGGGTCCGCGCAGCGGCGACTCCTCGCGCCTGTTTTCGAATCTCCGCCGCAAGCCGCAACCGCCCGGTCAATGCCTGTTCGATGAGCGTGGCCAGCCTCGCAACCCGGTGCGGCGCGTCAAAGGGCCCGCCAGAAGCATCTTGAATCCAGAATGTATCCAGCGCCATTCCATTGGTCAGCGTGTGAATCCGCGCGTCAACGATGGAGGCTCCCGCCAGCGCCAAGGCACCTGCAATCCGGCTGAATAGACCTGAATGGTCGGCGGTATAGACGGTCACCTCGGTAACCGCCTGGGCCGGCAATGGTTGTGCATCCACCAACAATTGTATCTGCTCGTGGCGGGCCTGGCGAATCAAACGTGCATGCCTCGCGATACTGTCGGGATCGAAGCCGAGCCAGTACCCCGGATAAAAAAGATCAAGGAAATATGAGCGTTCCTCCTCGGGCCAATCGCCAAGCAGTTCGGCAACCATTTCCTTGACTCTGGCGATCCGGGCGTCCCGTTCCGAGGTTGCCAGGCCTCCCTCCAGGACTTCACTCACGCGGGCGTAGATTTCCCGTAGTAACGTAGCCTTCCAGCCGTTCCAAACCTTGGGTGAGACCGAACGGATATCCGCGACGGTCAAAACCAGCAGGAGTCGCAGCCGCTCCGGAGACTGAACAACGTCGGCGACATCCAGGATTGTTTTCGGGTCATCAATGTCTCGGGAAAACCCGGTTTGGCTCAGCAACAAGTGGTGCAGCACCAACCAGGAAACCATTTCGGTTTCCTCAGGCACGAGGCCCAGTGCAGGGCCCACGGCCAGGGCGATCTCGGCGCCTAGTTCCGAGTGGTCACCGCCTCGCCCCTTGGCGATGTCATGCAGGAGCATCGCGACATAAAGGGCCCGCCTGGACTGCACGTGCCGTGCCAGCCCGCTCGCCACCGGCGCCACCTCGGCAAGTTCACCGCGCTCGATCGCGTTCAACACGCTGATTGCGTGGACCGTATGCACATCGACCGTATACACGTGATAGCTGTCAAACTGCATCTGGCCCACGATCCGTCGCCATTCAGGCAAAAACCGCCCGAGGGCACCGGTTTCGTTCAAAATCGTCAGCCAGCGTGCGCCGTCTGTGGTTGGCGTGTCGCTGCCGCACAACAAGTCCATGAACATCGTGGCTGCGGCAGGGTTACTCCGCAATTCAGCGGTTCGTCGTGCGCCACGGATCATTGCACGGAGCGCCAGGGGATGAAGGGTGAGACCGCGATCCCGGCATGCAATCAGGATCCGGAACAGTTGCAGAGGTTCGGAGCTCGGCTCCCGCCCGGGCGTGAACAGGATGCGGCCATCGTCCAGAACGAATCCCGCATCGGCGAGCGCTGAATCGGTCGTCGGGGCGACTGCCGGCGGGCCGAGTGCAGCCCGGACAAGCGCTGGTTCCAGAACCGCTGTGACGCGCGCCACCTCTCGGACGACCAGGAAATAATGGCGCATGAACCTTTCGACGCCGTCCTGTCGCCCGTGCCGTGTGTATCCCATCCGTGCGCCGACCACCGGCTGCAGGTCGAACGTCAGCCGTTCCTCGGCCCGCCCGGCGACATAGTGCAGATGAAACCGGACCGTCCAGAGATAGTCCCATGCGCGCTTGCAGGCGCGCGCCTCGCTTTCGGTCAAAATTCCGCCGCCCGGCGCTGACGGTCCTACGAGCTCGGTCATCGCGAACGTTCCGAATACGTAGCGCGAAAGCCAATATAGCGTCTGCAGATCACGCAGGCCGCCCTTGCCTTCCTTGATGTTAGGTTCGACCATGAACGGCGTGTCGCCGAAACGCCGGTGACGTATAGCGCGCTCGTCCTGTTTGGCCGCAATATACGCAGCCGGACTTTCGGCCGCGCAGTCGGCTCGGAACGCCATCTGGAAATGTGCGAACAACGCCCGGTCCCCCGCTAGGCAACGCGCATCGAGCATCGATGTCCGAACAGTTACATCGCCAGCAGCTTCGGCAAGACAATCCTTGGTCGACCGCGTTGCGTGGCCGACTTTCAGGCCAAGATCCCAGAGAAAATATAACATGAACTCAACGGTGCTCAGCACTGCGGCAGAGGGTTCATGATCGGTCAGGAAAAGCAGATCGATATCGGAAAATGGCGCAAGTGTTGCGCGACCGTAACCGCCCGTGGCTGCCATCGAGAGGCGGTCCGTACTCACCACGCTTGGTCGCGCCGTTGCATAATCGAACAAGGCGGCCAGGAACTCATCCATCAGCCCGGCGAGCAATCGCGCGGCCGCCAGCCCGCCGAGATGGCTGGCCTCGAAGCGTTCCCGCACGTGGGTTTGCAAGCGAGCCAGCTGTCGGCGAAATACCTCGATAGCAACGTCACGTGCCGGGTCCGGACTCTCCCGAAGGAATGCGGCCAAAGTCGACGCAATGCCAGGTCGTTCCAGCGAGTCCTGCGTTGCGGATGATGGCGCAATCTGAATCGGCCGCGCCCGGTGCGGTTCGGTCAGCGGATCGGAGACTTGTTGCATCTTAATTATTATCTACCGCGTTCGCGGGTTCAACGCCAAGAAACTTTCGTCGCAATGCATAGATTGCAGACAACGCGTCGCGAGGCGTCATTTGGTCAGGGTCCATTATCGCGAGCGCTTCTATGACGCGAGAGCTATCATCAGGCCCAGCGCTTGATCCGGCCGTTGCGTCAAATAGGGGTAATGGCTGTGCGGTCCTGTCGGCGCGTTCTGCTGCGCGGAGCAAGAATTCTGCGCGCCGAACGACCGACTCCGGGACGCCGGCAAGCTTGGCAACATGCACTCCCCAGCTTCGTGCGGCCGCTCCATCGATCACCTCATGCAGAAACACGATTTCACCCCGCCATTCCTTCACGCGCATCGTTCGCAAAGATAGCCTTGGAAGCGCCTCTGCCAAAACCGTCAGATCATGAAAATGCGTTGCAAAAATGGCGCGGCTGCGAATTGTTCCGTGTAAAGCCTCGAGCACCGCTTGGGCGATCGCCAGCCCATCACGCGTGCCAGTGCCACGACCAATCTCGTCGATGATCACAAAACTGCGTGGCCCGGCTTGGTTCAAGATTGATGCGGTTTCGATCATCTCGACCATGAAGGTTGATCGCCCGGCCGCGAGATCATCGGCAGCTCCTACTCGTGAGAACAACCGGTCTACAAGCCCGATCCTCGCAGAGTCGGCTGGTACGGGAAGCCCCGCCTGCGCCAAGACGACCATCAGTGCGTTTTGCCGCAGAAACGTTGATTTCCCCGCCATGTTGGGGCCGGTGAGAAGCATCAGCCTGCGATCGGGTGAAAGATCGGCATCATTCGCGATGAAGCTTTGGCCGGAAGGCAGGGCGGCTTCGACAACTGGGTGCCGTCCACCCAGGATTTCAAAAGCCGTGTCGCCAGTCAGCTGTGGGACGCACCACCGCAAACCTGTAACCAGGCTGGCTGCTGATTGTGCGACGTCAAGGCCAGCGAGAGTTTCCGCGACAGCGGCAAGCCTTTCGGCTTCGGTTACTATCCGGCGGCGCAACATCGCCAGGATCCAGCTCTCCCGTGCTGCTGCTCGGCCGTGCGCTTCGGCGATCCGCTGATCCAGCGCCACCAGCTCCGGGTGTGAAAACCGGGCGGCCGAGGCGAGACCCTGACGGAGCAAAAGTTCAGGAAATTCGCGCAAGGTCTCGATCGCGCTGGAAGGCACCTCAATTACATAACCGAGCTGTGCGTGGTACCGGATTTTAAGGTTGGGTACGCCGAACTGTCGTGCGAATGCACTCTGCATTTCTGCAACTACGCGACGCGACTCATCGCGCAGTTGGCGTTCGGAGTCGAGTTCCGCATCAAATCCGGAGCGGATTGATTCCGCGTCGCCTGATCGAGCAGGTGGTGTGTCGACCAGCGCTGCCCGCAACACCGCATGAAGTTCCGTAGGGATCGCGGGCATGGTCAACGTCGCCGGGAGCGACGGGAGGCCTAACTGCTTCAGCACCCCGGCGGCTCGTTCAGCGACTTCGAGTGCGTCGCGTACTAACCCGAGATCGCGCGGAGATACGGGGCGTACCCGTGCAACCGGATCATCGTCGGCCAAACCTAACCGGACGAGCGAGCGGGCGAGGTCTGCCGCGCCCCGCAACGCGGCGCGTAATTCGTCTAGAAGCGCCGGGTG
>JAJZCS010000174.1 GCA_021829055.1 Pseudomonadota bacterium | reverse complement strand
GCGCCACCATGTGCAATAACACGGCGCGACATCCTACCTCGCGAAACCGGCCCCAATGGAATGACGATCATCAATCCGCTGTATGATTGGAGCAAAGCGGACATTACCCGGTATTTTGCCGAAAATGCCCTGCCGCCCCATCCCCTCGAGGCCAGCGGCTTCACCTCGCTTGGTTGCTTCTCCTGCACGTCCCGCATTCGTCTGGGGGATAATTCGCGTGCCGGCCGCTGGGCAGGCAGTGGCAAAACCGAATGCGGAATATTTCTTCCACGACTCGCGATGGCCGACGAAACCGGCGACAGTCGGGCCGAAAGGACGGAAGCCCCCAACACCATGCGCGCGTAGGGCCGAACGTTAGCGAGGCATCGCTTTGCTTGATGAGCAATCGGACATTGCAAGGGTCACGCCCCCCGCTTGCCCGCCGGAGCAAAGATCGGTGATGATACCGGGCACAGCTTTTGCTGCACGCCAACCCATAATCCCGTGCGAAAGAATACATGAAGTGCTGATCCATTTTCGGATACCAAAGGAAGATGACGATGAACAATCCCCAGCCGCCTTCACGGAATGAGGAAATCAAGGCTCGCAGCAACTTCTTGCGCGGCACCCTTAAAGACGCCTTTGACGAGACCGCGTTTGGCGGTCTGCCCGATGATGACGGACAGCTCATCAAGTTCCACGGCATGTATGTTCAGGACGACCGGGACCTGCGCCCCGAACGGATGAAGAGGAAGCTTGACCGTGCCTACAGTTTCATGGCTCGCCTGCGTATTCCCGGCGGAGTTCTAACGCCGCGTCAATATCATACGATGGATCGGCTTGCCGAAGAGCGGGCGAACGGAACAATACGGGTGACAACACGTCAGACCATTCAGCTCCATGGAATCCTGAAAAGCAACGTACGCGCAGTATTGCAGGAAATCGATACTGTTCTTCTCGACACAATCGCCGCATGCGGCGATGTCAATCGCAATGTTATTGCGACGGCGAACCCGTTTTTATCGCGTGCTCACGCGGAAGCGGTAGAGGCGGCGCGACAGCTGTCTGCGCATTTTCTTCCGCGGACCGGGGCGTGGCGCGAGATCTTTATCGGTGATCGACGGGTTTTGGGTGGTGATCCGGAAGTTGAACCGATCTACGGCTCCACGTATTTGCCGCGCAAATTCAAGATAGCGGTGGCCGTGCCCCCCTCAAACGATGTCGACGTATTTGCCCACGATTTGTCGTTTATCGCGATCGTCGAGAATGGGCGTATAACGGGGTACAACGTCGTTGTTGGCGGCGGCATGGGGGCCTCTCACGGCGAACCCGAAACTTATCCGCGGACCGGCACCGTCATCGGCTATGTCGCAGCAGACCATCTCGTGCCCACAGCGGAAGCAGTATTGACGTTGCAGCGCGATTACGGCGATCGAAGCAACCGCAAGCATGCGAGACTGAAATATACGATAGACGATCGCGGGGTTGACTGGTTCATTAGGGAACTGGCTTCCAGAATGACTACAACCCTGGAAACAGAACGCCCCTTCCATTTCGACGGCAATGGAGACGCGATTGGCTGGACAACAGACACCGAAGGGTTCCACCACCGGACGCTATTTATCGAGAACGGCCGCATTGCAGATCAACCAGGACATCAGTTGCGCACAGCATTACGCGCGATTGCCGTGCTGCCTGAGTTTATCGACCGCGGAGCCGTCGTACTCACCACCAACCAGAATGTCGTGCTGGCGCGTGCCACAGACGCGGAGCGTGCTCGGATCGACGCGATTCTGGCAGAGGCCGGAGTCGACAGCCGGCAATCAGTTGTGCGCGAGAACGCAATGGCTTGCGTTGCCCTGCCTACGTGTGGGCTCGCATTGGCGGAGAGTGAGCGATTTCTCCCCGGGTTGATTGACGAGATTGATGAGCTTTTAAAGGTGCACGGCCTGGAAACGCAGAAAATCACGTTGCGAATGACCGGGTGCCCAAATGGGTGCGCGCGCCCGTACATTGCAGAGATCGGCCTGATCGGGCGCAACCCCGGACGTTATAATCTCCACGTCGGAGGGGCGGCGGATGGCTCTCGGCTGAACAGGCTGCTTCGGGAAAACGCGGACGGCTCGGAAATCTTGTCCATTCTCGACAGATTGTTTGCTCGCTATGCAGCCGAACGTTCAGAAAACGAAGGCTTCGGAGATTTTGTACAGCGCGTGAATGTTTGGGCCTAGCTGGCCCTGCCGGCGCAGCTAAAGGCAGCCGGCCAGGCCCCCAGTCGCTCGCCGTCAAGAGCGCGGCGCGAAAGCCCCGCACGAAACGGATTTCGACAAAGCGGGAACCGAACGGCAAGCTCGCTGCCCAGCTTCAATCAGCTACAAGCACGTTCGTGTAGGTTTCGGAGAGCGGTCATGCGAGGATATCGTGTTCCCTTGTCGCCGGATGTCGTATCCTATCGTCCACGATGATTCGCACGCCAATCACCACCGAGCTGGCCACACGCGGTCTCTTGCCATGGGCCTTGCTTCTTGGCCTGAGCTTCTTTTTCGGTCTGGCGTTCGAGGAATTTCAGGCCAGCGCAGGCCAGAAGTGGCCAGGAGGAATCCGTAGTTTCCCGCTGCTGGCAGTCATTGGCGCTCTGCTTTACGAGCTCGAGCCTGAACGGCCGACACTGCTCGGTATTGGGCTTCTGGGCCTGACGATCTGGCTAGGATTATACTACTGGCGGGCCATGAAGAACACCGCGCCCGATGGCCTGCCGAATGTAGGGCTGATGGTGCCTATCTGCGGTGTGATTGCCTACCTCATCGGGCCGATAAGCCTTTCGGCACCGCCCTGGATGGCGACCGGGCTGACGGTTGTTTCGGTTCTTCTCCTGACCGCACGGGCAACCCTCCATGCCATGGCCCGAAGGATCGAACTCGCTGAAATCGTAAACGCTGGACGGTTTCTACTGCTCACGGGTTTGGTGCTGCCCTTGCTGCCGGATCACCCGGTGACCAATCTGACCGCGATCACGCCTTATGAAGCCTGGCTTGCTACCGTCGCCGTGTGCACGGTTTCCTATGCAAGCTATCTGCTTCGCCGCTACGCTTTTCCGCGCAGCTCCGGTCTCGTCGTAGCAGCGCTCGGCGGTGCCTACTCGGCTACGGTAACAACTATCGTGCTGGCGCGCCGGGCACGCAATGACGCTGAAATGGCTCGAGAAGCGCGAACGGGAATCATTGTGGCGAATGCGGTCATGTATTTCCGCTTATTGGCAATAATCGCCGTATTTGATGGCCCGCTAGCACTGATGCTGACCCCGGCAATGGTCATTCTCTCTGCGCTCGGCGGTCTGCTGGCAGGAATGTCTTATTGGTCGGCCCGCCGTCGGGTGCCCCAGACTATGAGTCCGACCATGATTGTGCCCAATCCCCTCGGCTTCGGAACAGCGGCATCGTTTGGCGTCCTGTTCATCGTTGTTTCTCTCCTTGCGGCATTCATGATGCGCCGGTTTGGCTCGGAGGGGATTTATGCCCTCGCCGGCGTTGTCGGCATCACGGATATCAATCCGTTCGTTCTCAGTCTGGCGCAACATGGGGTTGCCCCCTTACAAGACGCCGCCCGCGCCGGCGCAATTCTGATCGCCGTTGCTTCCAACAATGTTTTCCAGGCGATCTACGCGGGTCTGTACTCTGGTGGACGAACCGGCCCCGCTGTCGTCATGGGGCTCCTGCTGCTCGCGATTGCCGGACTTTCCGCGGCGTTCATTACTGCCCATTATTTTGGTTGAACCGAATCCACACGGGGCCATAGTCTTCCGCCCTCGCTAAGTTCCCCCGATTTGTACCAATACAGGATGGTCCCATGGACATGCCGATCTCACCCGCCAGTTTCGCCGTCGCCGAGCAGATCGCGCCAATCTCGCTGCAGATCTGGGACGCGAAATACAGACTGAAAGATGCCGGCGGCACGCCCATTGACCTCTCGATCGAAGAAAGCTGGCGGCGCGTCGCCCGTGCACTCGCCGAAATCGAAGCGGACCCCTCACGCTGGGAACCTCTGTTTTACACGGCCTTGGCCGATTTTAGATTTTTGCCGGCAGGGCGGATCCTGTCAGGAGCCGGGAGTGACCGCCGGGTAACCCTGTTCAACTGTTTCGTCATGGGTGATATCGAGGATGACCTCAGTCAAATTTTCTCGCACCTCCGAGAAGCGGCGCTAACGATGCAGCAGGGCGGGGGCATCGGGTATGATTTTTCCTCGCTTCGCCCAAAAGGAGCCCCGGTGCGGGGCGTCGGCGCGGATGCATCGGGCCCCCTTTCTTTCATGGATGTCTGGGACTCGATGTGCCGGACAATTATGTCCGCCGGGGCACGGCGAGGAGCCATGATGGCAACCTTGCGCTGCGATCATCCCGATATCGAGGATTTCATAACCGCCAAGCGGGAACCCGGACGGCTTAGGAACTTCAATCTTTCGGTTCTGGTAACCGACCCTTTCATGGCCGCGGTCGCCGCCGATGGCGACTGGGATCTGACCTTCGCCGGCAAGATATACCGGACCGTCCCGGCACGCGCCCTGTGGGACAAGCTTACCCGGGCAACGTACGATTATGCAGAACCGGGTGTTATTTTCATTGACCGCATCAACAGCCGCAACAACCTCGCTTACTGCGAGACCATCCATGCAACGAATCCTTGCGGAGAACAGCCGCTGCCGGCCTATGGCGCGTGCCTGCTAGGCTCCATCAACCTGGCACGTTTGGTCCACGACCCGTTTGAGCCCGATGCCCACATCGATGAACATGAATTGGTGCAACTCGTCGGTGTCGCAGTCCGGATGATGGACAACACGATCGAGGCTTCGGGCTTCCCTCTCGACGCTCAGCGGCGTGAAGCGCATGCAAAGCGCCGGATCGGGCTTGGCATGACAGGAGTTGCGGACGCGTTGATGATGACCGGGCTGCGTTATGGAAGCGAGGCGGCGGCGGCCCAGGCGTCTTCCTGGGCCAGGCAAA
>JAJZCS010000173.1 GCA_021829055.1 Pseudomonadota bacterium | reverse complement strand
GCCCGGCCATATGCCGGTCCCTGGCGGGCGGTACAGTGGTAAACGCCACGAAGGCAACGCTTTATAAACATCAGGTCACATCAGTACGGAAATGCGTCCCCTGTCCAAGGACTAGGGCGCGATCGAGTTAGTTCATTCGGCCACCAGACTGGGTAGTGGCGTTGTCCTCGACCTCCGAGCCGCGGGTGGCATGCCTCTGAAGCAGGGACGGATCAATCGCAGGTCGGTGGTGGAGCTCCTCCCACCGGATCGGGTGCCGCGCACCCTTCGCTCGCTGAACCGGCGCACCAGTTCAGTCAGGACTGACGCCTTCGACCAGAACAGGGAACCGATCGGCGACGCACGGCGTCACCCGATGCTCCGTGCCGCACGCCCACTTTAGGCAGAAGCTGTTCACTGAGTGCCATCAAGCAGCTTGCTGCTTTCAACTAGGCAGGGTATCGCCGACCAATGCAAGTGCGTCTGTGTACCCATGCTACAGCTCATCAATCCAGAACATTACAACGCCATTAGATCGATGGCAGTTACGGCATGACGAGTCCACTCGAACGCCGCTGGGCTGGTTTCAGGCTTGATCGCCCGCTGGTCATGGGAATTCTCAACGTCACCCCAGATAGTTTTTCTAACGGCGGGTTGTTTTTTGACTCTAAGGCAGCGATCGCAGCAGGATGTGCGATGCGGGCAGCAGGTGCCGATATTATTGATGTCGGTGGTGAAAGTACGCGACCGGGCGCTGCAATCGTAGAGCCATCCGACGAGATCCAACGCATCCTGCCGGTCGTGCGTGGACTCGCTGAAACTGGGGCCGTCATTTCTGTGGATACGCGGAATGCGGTAACGATGTCAGAGGCGCTCGATTGCGGTGCGATCATCGTTAACGACGTTTCCGGGCTTCAACATGACCCAGCCGCGGCAAAAATTGTCGCTGCTCGGCAATGCGGAGTCATTTTAATGCATATGCGGGGAACACCGGAAACAATGGATCAGCACACGCACTATACGGATTTGGTATCAGAAGTCAGTAGTGAACTCTTGCGCCGCCGGGATGCGGCACTCGCAGCCGGAATTGCCAACGAGGCGATCGTCCTTGATCCCGGTTTCGGGTTTTCTAAGATTGGCGTGCAGAACGTTAACCTCCTGAAAGACATTGAACGATTTGTTGCCTTGGGCCATCCGGTCCTCGTTGGGGTGTCCCGCAAACGGTTTATCGGTGAACTTGTCGATGAATACATGGCTTCCCGCCGCGATGTTGCGTCCATCGCGGCGGGACTGTTCGCCGCAAGTCGCGGAGCGACCATCCTACGGGTCCACGATGTCCCTGGGACTGTGCAAGCCTTGCGCGTCTGGCGCGCGCTGGCAGCCATTTGAGGTGCATGAGCGGCTCTTGCTCTTGGTCAGGCAGCCGCCGGATCCCCTCTTGATCATCGGCGCATTCAGGCGTTGAACGATCAGCATGAACGTGATCCATGCAGACTCGGAAGACAGGCAGCAACGCCGACTGTTCGGCACGGATGGCATACGCGGGATCGCCAACACCGCACCGATGACTGCTGAGATTGCGCTTCGGCTTGGCCAAGCAGCGGGCTTGCTTTTTACTCGCGGCAACCACCGGCATCGCGTCATCATTGGCAAGGACACACGATTGTCCGGCTATATGCTGGAACCTGCCTTGACTGCTGGTTTCATCGGCGCCGGGATGGATGTGACGCTTGCTGGCCCACTGCCGACACCCGCAATTGCCATGCTTACCCGAAGCCTTCGGGCTGATTTAGGCGTCGTGATCTCGGCATCCCACAATCCGTACGAGGATAACGGCATCAAGCTGTTCGGTCCAGACGGCACCAAACTTTCCGATGCGACCGAAGCCGAAATCGAAGCATTGATGGAAGAGGATCTGTCGCAACGTTTGGCCGCTCCCGCCGAACTGGGCAAAGCTAGTCGACTGGTCGACGCTGCGGGTCGTTATGTCGAATCCGCAAAAGCGAGCCTCCCACGTGGATTGAGGCTTGACGGGCTACGGGTGGTCCTCGATTGCGCCAACGGCGCCGCCTATAAAGTCGCGCCCGCAGCTTTATGGGAACTAGGAGCAGATGTCGTCCCGCTAGGGAACGAGCCAAACGGCTTCAACATCAACCATGGCTGCGGCTCCACGTCACCTGGCCAACTGTGCGCGGCAGTAGTCGCCCAAAAGGCTGATCTCGGCATCGCATTGGACGGCGACGCGGACCGGGTGCTTCTTGCCGATGAACGTGGCGCCATTATCGATGGCGATCAAGTCCTCGCACTGATTGCGCGGACGATGCAAGCCGACCATAAGCTTGCCGGACCGGGAATCGTCGCCACATTGATGTCCAATCTCGGGTTAGAACGCTACCTCGGCGGCCTTGGGCTCACATTGCATCGGACCAAGGTAGGTGATCGCTACGTCGCTGAAGCAATGCGCAATCTTGGCCTCAACTTGGGCGGCGAGCAGTCAGGTCATGTAATTCTTGCGGACTTTGCGACGACCGGCGACGGTCTCATCGCCGCCTTGCAGATCCTTGCCGCTCTGGTCAGAGCCGGCCGGCCAGCAAGCGAAGTTTGTACCGTCTTTCCACCTGTGCCGCAATTGTTGCGTAATGTTCGGTACCAGGGCAGTTCGCCACTCGTATCGGCAAAGGTGCAGGCGACAATTGCCGAGGCAGCCGCCAGCCTCAACGGTACTGGCCGCCTTCTTGTGCGTCCTTCTGGTACGGAACCGCTGATACGCGTCATGGCCGAAGGAGAGAACCTAACTCAGATCAAATCGCTGGTTGATGAGGTCTGTACAAGCATCGAACGAGCAGCCACCGCCGCATCATGAATGCCCTGGTATTGACACCCCGTGTTCTGGCGATCGGAGGCTCCGACAGTTGCGGCGGAGCCGGGGTCGAAGCGGACATAAAAACGATTACGCGGCTTGGTGGCCACGCCATGACTGCGATCACGGCAATCACCGTACAGGATTCCCAAGCCGTGCACGAAGTGTCGTTGACGCACCCCGATCTCGTGGTACGCGCTATTCAGGTGGTATTTGACGATCTGGGCGTCGACGCGATCAAGATCGGGATGCTCGGCAGCACTCACATGGTCGCCGCCATCATCGCGGCCCTACGCAACCATGCAGATAAGACCCCGATTGTGCTTGATCCGGTCATGATCTCTTCATCAGGGCGCCACCTCATCGATTTGGCCGGCATCGCTAAACTCAGGGATGAATTGCTACCGATGGCCATGCTGCTCACACCAAACCTCGACGAAGCGGCAGCTCTGACCGGCTCCACGCTCAACACGATTGACGCTATCGAGAGCGCCGCAACCTCATTACAGGCACTTGGTGCCAAATTCGTCCTTATAAAAGGTGGACATGCCTCGGGGGGCACCGTGGTCGACGTGCTTGCCGGTCCCAGCGGCATCACCCGTTTTGTAGGTTCTCGTATCTCCACGCGACACAGCCATGGTACCGGCTGCACTCTCGCCTCGGCAATTGCGACAGGAATTGCCAGCGGCTTGGACATGATCCCTGCGATCGAACAGGGGAGGGATTTTGTGCGAGCCGCGCTCCTAGCCGCGCCAGGATACGGCACCGGTGCTGGCCCATTGGGACACAGTCGAGCAATTTTCGACAATCAGGTTAAGCCTGTTAATTAATCTGCCAATAGGGGTCGATTACGCCTTTCAACTTCATGGAGGACCAAGATGAAAGCTTTATATCACGCTCATGCCCACGCTACCGGTGGCCGGACCGGACACGGCGAGACCGATGACGGACGACTGAAAGTCGACCTTAGCACCCCAAAGGAACTGGGTGGCGATAACGGCCCAGGGACCAACCCAGAGCAACTATTCGCCATCGCATATTCCGCCTGTTTCCTTGGAGCGCTAAAATTTGTCGCGGGTAAGGAAAAGGTGAAACTTCCGGATTCGACCACGGTACGGGCAACTATCGGAATCGGGCCGCGCGATGACGGTCAAGGTTTTGGGATAAATACTCACCTGACGGTCAGCATGCCGGGTATGGACCACGAAGAGGCTAAAGCGCTGGTGCACAAAGCAGAGATCGTGTGCCCCTATGTTCACGCTACACGCGGCAATATTGATAACCGCTTTACGGTAGCGTAGCCTGCAAAACTTCATCGCGCGCCAATGGTTCAGCCTTCCCGAGGCTGAACCATTCACCGGTGTAAACTGCCGGAGG
This sequence comes from Pseudomonadota bacterium, assembly GCA_021829055.1. GTDB lineage: Bacteria > Pseudomonadota > Alphaproteobacteria > Acetobacterales > Acetobacteraceae > Acidiphilium. The sequence goes on along the minus strand of JAJZCS010000173.1, from coordinate 765 downwards.
CTTTCGCAACACGCCATTTCATGACCCTCAGTTTCGACATACGCTGCGATTGAGCCGGCACGGCTCCGCCTGGCGAGAAGCTGCGGACCGCAGTGGCGCACATCGAGAGCCTCGTCATCGACATCGTCAAGCGGTCCGACAGCGCGACGGGTTTGGTCGTGCTACCTAAAAGATGGGTGGTTGAACGCACCTTCGCCTGGCTCAACCGCTGCCGACGCCTAGCCAAGGACTGGGAAAGCCACCATCGCCTCGCCCGAGGCGTGGCTCCTCATCGCGTCCATCCGCCGAACCGTCAGACTTGTCGCACGAACATGAAAAAATTAGTCGTAATTACGAGTCAGACTCTCACGCCTGCCCCCCTATGGCAGAGGACCATTACTTGGTCGGTGGAAGCCATCTGGATTGTGTATTAACCATGACGCCAACGCGAGATCACGCTCGCGAACAAAAAAGACCTATCGCCCGGCCACCCATTCCCATTCGCTACGTAGGACGTTATCAACACGAATGCTTGTCGGCTTGCCACGCTATTCGGTGATCCTGTTCAGGCTGCGGATCACGCGCTCGACCGGCAGAGAAAAATCAACCTCAATCCCTAAACCTTCACGATTGAAGTCATCGAGCACGCTCAGCAATCGGAAGGCACGGCCATCCTCCAGCCGGTCCGCCATGATGAGATTGGTTCGTTCATGGTTGTGGCCGGTGATTGTACCAAAGACCTTGTTGCCCCGAGGCGCCCAGCCATGCGGCCGGTGAACACTGGCC
>JAJZCS010000172.1 GCA_021829055.1 Pseudomonadota bacterium | reverse complement strand
CCAAGGAACGGCTGGAAGGCCTGCACCGCCGCGCCGAGATCGTGGTGATCGCGCTGCATTCCAACGAGGCGATCCGCAAAGCCTGCAACAAGGCGATGTGGCTGGATCGCGGCAAACTGATGGCGATGGGCAGCACCGCCGAAGTCACCGCGGCTTACGAGGCGCACGTGGCGCAGGCGTAGCGCGGCCGCGCTGCGTCAGCCACCGACACCCGCATCGGGTGCCCGACCCCCAAGACGCCCGCCGAAGCCTACACTTTAGCGGCTTGACCTGCGCAGAAACCGCTGGGTCATTACATCCGCGCCAACACTACCCCGCGCCACGTCCCCACACTGATCCTGCTGGTGCCCAACATCCCCCGCACCCGCTCCGGCGAGATCAGCGAGATCGCCGTACGCTACGTAGTCAACGGCCGGTCGGTCAAGAACACTGAGGCATTGGCAAATCCGCAGGCGCTGACGAATTTCGGTGTTCCAGCTGTCTCCCCTTGACACGCTTCGCCAATACCCTGATCTGGCTATCGTTATACGATGAAGCGTGCCAAGGGTTTCTGCCTATCGAACCATTCAGATTTCCAGCACCAGCTCTTCACCTAATCATTTGTCCATAAGCGCGCCGACCACACAACCGCGTGACGGACTGCCCCCGATAAAGCCTACTTCACCTCATCGTCGGAATTGCAAGAGATAGCTTTTATGAGGACTAAAAATGTCGAATAACTACACTTCACGGGTTGCACAGCAGATCGAGCAGTATCGTGGAATAAAAGATATTCATGAATTACCCGAAATTTTTCACTACTGGTCTAACAAATATCTGCGGGAGCGCCTTAACTCAGTCATAGGCGCCGACTCCATTGCAGAGTTCTATGCCAATGCGCTGATTCGAGTTGCGCAACGTCAAAACAACCATCTCACGTTCGTAAGTCTCGGTACCGGCGCATGTGAGGTAGAAATTTCCGTAACCAAGGCCTTGCTTGCGAAAGGCGTGGATTCATTAAAGTTTAATTTGCGATGCATCGAGATTTCACCGCTTCTGACGGAGCGGGCAATAAGGAACATCGCCGAGGCTAAGCTTGACGACTATATATCTGTCACCCAAATGGATTTAAATGATTGGTCGCCGCCATCAGATTCAATCGATGCTGTAATTGCCAATCACTCGCTGCATCATATGGTCGAACTTGAGAAAATATTCGATGCCGTCCAACACTCCCTTCGAAAAGAAGGCGCCTTCATCACAAATGACATGATTGGCCGTAATGGGCACATGCGCTGGCCTGAGGCAAAGGTTTGGATCGATGCAATGTGGCCTATGCTGCCAGAAAAAGCCAAATACAACAACCAACTTAAACGGATGGAATCCACCTTCTTAAATCACGATTGTTCGAACGAAGGCTTTGAAGGCATTCGTGCACAAGATATACTGCCTTTGCTTGTTGAAAGGTTTGATTTTGAAAAATTTCTTGCCTATGGAGGCCTACCCGACATCTTTATTGATAGGGGCTTTGGGCACAACTTTGATGCATCATCAGATAGTGATCGGGGCTTTATCGACTTTGTGCAGTTTTTAAACGATAAATTGATTGCCATCGGCGAGATCAAGCCTACGATGATGTTCGCCGAAATGCGTCTACGTGGCTGCAGCGATTGCCGCACTCAGTACCTGAATCTTAGTCCGGAATTTTGTATTAGACATACCACACCTGATTGATGAGGTAAATTCAACTCTGTAATGCGGCACCCATAACGCTGAGAAATCCCAAGCGACCTACTAACCTTTAGCAACCCTAAGGTACAGCCAACCGCCAGCACCGGTCTTGCCGGTACCAGTGATTCCCCAGAGGTATTTCCTGTCATCCGGCGTGCTGAGCCGAGGGACTCTCTTGTTGGTCTAGCCAGGCACGTATCACTCGACGTGCTGATTCGAATGAGAAGTGTGCATGGGTATTGGCAAGGCCACCCTCCGACAGGCGATGCCACAACACCGGGTCGTCGTAGGCACGTAAAACGGCTGCGACAAAGTCCTCGGCCTTATCCGCTACCAGCACATCAACGCCATCGGTTAAATGCATGCCCTCGATGGCACATGCTGTAGCGATGACCGGTTGGCCATGCGCCAGGCTTTGATTGATCTTGCCTTTGACCCCAGCTCCGTAGCGTAGCGGCGCCAAAGCAAGTCGAGTGGAGTCTAGCAAGGGAATAAGATTGGGCACGTAACCGTGGAAAACGATCCCCTTTCTCCTACCAAGAGCCACCACCGAATCCGGTGCATCACCACCGACAAGGTGGAGACGGATATCAGGCCGCGATGCGTGCAGGAGGGGCAATATCTTATCTGCTAGCCAGTGCACCGCATCTATATTGGGCGGATGCCGGTAGCCACCGATGAATAACAGATCGTTACGTACCGCAAAGTCCGGCCCAGGGCCACGTACCACGTGAATATTTGAAAGTATTTGCACTCGCGCATCCGGTATCTCGTTAGATATTATCTTTTGTTCGACTGCGCTTACGACCCAAGTCAGATCCGAGTACCGTACGAGGTCCAGTTCTGCTTTCCGCGTTTGCTCAGCAATACGCCTCTTGGCAAGATCGTTAGCCAGCTCTGCCTCGCGCTGTTCACGCAGATAGTGTAGATCCACTGTGTCGAAAACAATCTGGGCCTGCGGTGCATACTCGCGCAGCAATGGCAGCAGCGGAGAAAGCACATAATGCCGACTGCCGATAATACGATTGAAACGGGGACCATGTTTGATCAGCCAACAACGCAGATCACCCAACCATGGTTGCCACCAAACCTCCACCCCCATCGCTTGCATCGCTTGAGTATAAACTCCATCGTGCGCTCGATTTTCCGAGAAAAAGGTGACAGTACACCCCTCTTCGATAAGCAGCCGCATTAGGGCCAGCATGCGTACGGAACCGGAATCACGGTCCGGTGTCGGCGTGCATGCGTCGAGCACCAGCACGCGGTGTCGTGCACGATGCTCGCAAGCCCACTGCGGATCGGTGCCTGGTGTTGGATGGGTTATGTCCAAAACATCCCGCCAACGTGCTAGAAACTTCACTTGGTTGGTAACTTGGTGCGCCTTGACGCCACTATTCAGATCAATGCCCGATGTCGCGCCTTCGAAATGCACTACCACCGACGCGGGCTGGTAGCGCACCTTCATGCCATGCTGGCGCACTCGCATGGCTAGATCAGTGTCTTCGTAATAAGCAGGTGCGAAATTCGAATCAAAGCCGCCTAGCATTTCGAAAAGAGCACGCGGCAAAGCGATAGCCGCACCTGAGCAGTAGTCCACTTCGCGGACGTAGTTGTAACTTGGGTGCGCCGAATCGGCGAAGCGGCCGTAATTCCAGCCCGATCCATCAGAAAATACGATACCTCCGGCTTCCTGCAGTCGACCGTCGGGATAGACCAGCTTGCTTCCAGCCAAGCCAGTATCCGAGTGTTCCGCAAAAGTCCTCAACAATGCATCCAGCCAGCACGACTGCACCGCGGTATCGTTGTTCAGAAAAGCTACGAACTGGCCACGCGCTTTCGCCGCACCTGCGTTGCATGCCCCAATGAAGCCAAGATTGTGATCGTTGCGGATCATCCGCAGGCCGGGAATTCCTGCAAGTACACGGGGTGTATCATCAATAGAGGCATCGTCTACCACGATCACCTCGAAGCTCGTAGTATCGCCACTCGCAGCCAATGCTCTGAGGCAGGTAAGGGTATGCCCAAGCTGGTTGTAAACCGGAATAATGATGCTGGCAAGCGGTGCTGCCGGCGCGGGCAATTGCAATTCTCGAACTTCAAAATCGACGGGCGTGGGTATTTGCAAAGGCATCGTTGCCCCAAGAGACCGCCGCCGGTCCTTCCAGCGTTGCCAACTTGCGAGAAGGCCCCGTGAACGCAAGCTGACGAGTGCCCGTATGGGCAGGGTGGAGATCAAAGACGGCCGGAATGATTGCGTCGCAAACTGACGACGCATTAGCCGTGCTGCTACTCGTAGAGGGGCCGACCACCGCCAGGAGCGGCTGCGCAAAATGCTGGCCAGTTGCGCCTCGACCGCATCGCGCTGTGCAAGAGCAACATCGCGCTGGCGTTGCAAATCCGAAGTGTCTTGCCGGTAGCGACTGCCCGCCTCTTCGAGCATTAGTAGATTTTCATCCAACTGCCGTCGCATGAGAGCAATGCGGTCCCTTTCCGTAAGCAGCGCCGATTGCAGTGCCATGCAGCGTTCGCGTTCGGTCGCGAGCTCGTTACCCAGCGAGTTCGCCCTTATTCTTGTGTTACTTGCTTCACGTAATGCTTCAGTTTCATTCGCGCTGAAGCGGTTGGCCATCTCGGCCACGGCGTCAATGTATCCACCATAACTATCCCACTCGACCTGAAAGGACTCGGCTAGAGCCTGCAGCTTGGACCAATCGTCCTTGCCATGGGCAATCTCCACAAGCACCTCATAGGCGCGCGTGGAGATCGTTGAAAGCGCTCGCACCGGCGCCCTGATGTCGGCAAATTGATAGTGACGATCAGCCACTTCGATAAACATCTCGAGCGCGTTCTTGACTGGATCGACGAGCGGCGGCAGTTCGATGCCGAGCTGGGAGAATGCGACCGATAAACATGTGGCGGGATCAGACAAGAGATCGTCATAAGTCACTACTGATCGCGGCAGATCACGACTTGCTAATTCTGCGTCAAATACATGACGTAGCCAAAGTAGTTCGCTGAGCAATTGACTCCACCCATTACGCTTCTCAATAGATGCAGCCACCTCGGTTGGCCGGCGCGTGACTAACAGCATCACCGTTTGAATATTGAGTTCGCCAAGCGCCTTGATCCAAAGTGGAGCAAGGCGACATATCCTGGGATCCTTCATTGCCCAAAGGGATTTATTGGCAAATTCACGCAACACAAGCTGGTGAATTGCATCGAGCGCCTCACGTGCTGGTTCGGAATTCAGCCAGCCGGCTGGCAGCGCGCGCACATCGTCCCAGCGAGAGCCGAGCGCAGTCG
>JAJZCS010000171.1 GCA_021829055.1 Pseudomonadota bacterium | reverse complement strand
TTTGCCGTCGGCGTCATACCGGATTCACCGTTTGATATCGCCGATGCTTCCGTGAAAGAGGCTCCCGCCGGCGACTGGAGGGAGACGGTGCGCCGTCGGATGGACCGAGTTGACGCGGTAATCGTGTTATGCGGCGAGTACACGGACAAGGCAGAGGGCGTTGCGGCGGAGTTGCGAATCGCGCAAGAAGAGAGGAAAGAGTACTTTTTGCTCGGAGCATACCCAGACAAACATTGTACCAGGCCCACCACGGCAAAAGAGGAGGATAAGATTTATAAATGGGGGTGGGGGAATGTGAAGATGCTCATGGCGGGGTGGGGCGGCAAGGGGGCAACCCGGCTGATTAATCATGCGCAGGAGACGTACGGTGGCTCCTTCCACGCTGATTTGCTCGCACAATACATCCATTATGTTGAATCTGCGGAAATGGTTAGTGAGCGCCGCGTCGTTGCCAACAACTACATGTTGGCGGCGAACTCATCGCTGGTCACACTTTACGGCATTCTGGCGGCCACGCGGTTTGGTACGGTTTGGCTGGCGCTTCTCCCATTCGCGGGATTCTTTGTGGCACTGACCTGGCACAAGGTCATCAGGTTTTATCTCAACTTGAATAAGGCCAAATTCGAGGTCATTCACGAACTCGAAGTGATGACACCGGCCGCACCGTATCGCTATGAATGGGAGAAGGCCGGTGGGAGTAAGAGTAAAGGGTATCGTCTGCTGTCATGCTCGGGGGATTGGATACCCTTAGTGTTTATGTTGCTGTACTTGGTTTTATTTGCCGTCGGCGTCATACCGGTGATACTGCGATACGCCACCTGATTCCGCCAATCCACAAAAATTGACAATTTCTCTTGTGCCTTGAAGTTTGAGCGTTGCGAGGATCGGTGGTGTTTTGAGGAACAGAAACCTCCGGCATGGGTGCGAACGCAATAGATATTTTGATCGCAACCCGGTGCGCGCTTGCGAGCGGGCGGGATCGTCGGGTGACATGGGCGATCCTCGCGCGTTCGCCACAACGACCTTCCCATCGGGACCGGTGGATTGTCTGGCGGGGTCCAGGATTCCTAAGCTGGCAGTTAACAGCCTGCTCCTCTGCTGCCTGCTGCTTCCTCGTCGCTTGTGCCTGCATCCTACGCATGCGTGTTCCTGGACAGGACTCGGGGTTTCAGGCGATAATAGTCTGGTTCGGCAGAGCGAACGGCGCGCCCAGTCCACGATAGCGAGCGTCACCAGCCGGCCGAACTGTCGCGCGTGAGTGCCGTCGACGGCCAATGTTGCATTGGCAGGTTAGTCATCACAGGATTCCAGTCATCAATGACGACCATGAAGACAATGCCGACAATCAACGCTGACGACTTCGCCAGACGGTTTGCGTTGCGCGCGGCCGGTACGATGTGGTTTCTCGGGGCGGGGGCGTCTGCCTCCGCCGGCATTCCCACGGCGTGGGACATGGTCTGGGAGTTCAAGCAGCGGCTGTTCACCAGCCAGCGTCGGGTTTCCCCGAAGGTTGTCGCTGACCTGTCGAGTGACATCGTCCGGTCCCAGCTCCAGGCGCACATAGACGCCGCCCCCAATATGCCCCGACTGGGCGACGACGATGAATACGCGGCTCTTTTTGAGGCCGTTTACCCAGCGGAACCTGATCGCCGCTCCTATCTGGATTCCAAGATGGCAGGGGCGAAGCCATCCTACGGCCATTTAGCTCTCGCCACATTAATGCGGGCCGGGCACGCGCGCATCGTCTGGTCAACCAACTTCGATCCGCTTGTGGCTGACGCGTGCGCTAAAATTTACGATGCCACCGGGCCGCTGACGACCGTAGCACTCGATGCGCCGGACTTGGCCACCCAATTGATAGCTGAGGAACGGTGGCCGATCGAGGTGAAACTGCACGGCGATTTCCGTTCCCGCCGGCTGAAGAACACATGTGACGAGCTTCGACACCAAGATGCTCGTCTCAGGCAGGCCTTGGTGAACTGCTGTAGTCGATTCGGCATGATCGTGGTCGGCTACAGTGGACGGGATGAGTCGGTGATGGGTGCTCTGGAGGAAGCAATCAACGAGCCCAATTCATTTCCTTCAGGCCTGTTTTGGCTGCATAGGGGAGACTCCGCGCCGTTGGCGAGCGTGGCGCGGCTGATTACTCGGGCAGCACAACTCAAGATCGACGCCGCATTGGTCAGCATCGCCAACTTTGATGAGGTGATGCGTGATCTTCTGCGGCAAATGGTGGGTCTGGATACCACCATGCTGGATCGCTTCAACGAAGAACGCCGGCGATGGAGTCCGGCCCCTTCTCCGACCGGCCGCCGCGTCTGGCCCGTTGTGCGCCTCAACGCCTTACCGTTGATAGCACCAACTGTCTGCCGTCGCATTGAATGCCAAGTCGGGGGCTCCGTGCAGATGCACGAAGCGGTAGAACGGGCAGGTGTTGACCTGATTGTCGCGCGGAGAAAGCAGTGTGTTCTGGCATTCGGCTCTGACGCTGACTTGCGTGCCGCCTTTGGTCGGCACGCAATCACGGCGTTTGATCTGCACACGATCGAGACAAAGCGGTTGCGGTATGAATCTGTTGAGAGAGGACTTCTCCGGGAGGCACTGACGCGCGCACTCGCTCGCAACAGGAAGCTTGAAGCATTCAGGCGACGGGGAAGCGATCTTCTGGCACCGCAAGTTCCAAGCGACTTAACATGGCAGACATTGCGGCAACTCATCGGCAAGATTGAGGGGCGGGTCGATGGTGTTCCTGGGCTTGCGTGGCGAGAAGGTATTGCGGTGTCGTTGGAATGGGCCGATGACAGACTATGGCTGCTGGTGGAACCACGCACCGTGTTCGTCGGAATAGATGATGCCAACCGTGCCAGAGCGAGCGATTTCGCACGAGAGAGGGTGGTCAAACGATACAACCGCCAACTGAATGAGTTGGTCAACTTCTGGGCGCAGGTGCTGGCCGGAGACGGTGGGGAGGTGAGAGCATTTGCGAAGGGCGATGGCGTGGATGCAGTGTTCAGTGTTGGCTTGGACACGGGATTTTCTTGGAGAGCAAGCGTATGACCAGTCGTGTTTCGTCACATGTCTGCCTGCCTGAACCGAAGCTCGCGTTCCATCCTGAGCGCGAATCTGACCGCGACACCCATCCGCTTCGCGGGCTAATCCGTTGTGGTCCGTATTCGCGTGGAATCGTGCCCGATCCGATACGCGTTGCGACGATATGTCCAGCGGGTGAAAGTGGACGGCTGTACGAGTTCATGAAGCAGCTCAATTCGCGCTTCGCGCCTGCCGAGCGGATGGACTACCTGCCTGAATGGCCTGGGTTTCACAGCGTATTTGGGCTACGCATGACTGGGGCCGGAGGTGGATGTCATGTCGAGATGGATTCGGCCCTCGATGGCGAGATGGCGGCTTCGGGAAAGCCGCATGTTGTTCTTGCGGACAGATTTCTTCGGGCAATCCAGGGGCTCGACGCACGGCGCAGCGAGTTTGATGTCCTGTTCATATACCTGCCACAGCGATGGAAGGCAGCCTACAACTGTGGGACCGACGAGGATTTTGACCTGCATGACCACCTGAAGGCGACCACCGCAGTACGCAGGATGCCTGTTCAGGTTGTCCGCGAGGACAAGGCGCTCAATTACAGATGTCGCGCCAGCGTGATGTGGCGGGTGGGACTTGCCCTGTATGCGAAGGCTGGAGGTGTGCCGTGGAAGCTGGCGAGCACGAGCCCGGAAACAGCGTTCATCGGTGTTTCCTATGCGGTTCGGCCTGTAGGAAGCCCTCAGTCCCGATTTGTCACTTGCTGTAGCCAAGTCTTCGATGCAGAGGGATCTGGTCTGGAGTTCGTTGCCTACGATGCCCACGAGGTCGAGATACATCGCGACAACCCTTTCCTATCGCGCACTGAGATGTTTCGAGTGATTACGCGATCGCTGGATTTGTACCGTCGACGACACGCTGGCCAGTCACCGCGCCGCGTGATGGTGCACAAGACGACCGAGTTCAAACGTGAGGAAACGGACGGCTGCATGGAGGCTTTGCATCTTTGTGAGGCGGTCGACCTAGTCCAAGTTGTCAGCGATGTAGGGTGGCGGGGCATACGACTTGATGCTCAGCAAAGTTCACGGAAGGGCTTGGCAGCGCCCTTCCCTGTCGCACGGGGGACACTGCTGGGCATTGGTCCGCGTGAGGCTCTTCTTTGGACGCATGGCGCGGTGCAGGGCATTAGCAATCGGGGATCATACTTTCAAGGCAGCCGGAGCACTCCGCGCCCGATCAGGTTGATTCGCCACGCAGGACACGGTGCGTGGGACCAGACGGCCCAGGCCATACTTGGCCTGACGAAGATGGATTGGAACAACGATTCGCTCTACGACCCCCTGCCGGTAACGATTGGATTCGCCCAAGTATTGGCCCGAGTCGTGAAACGCATGTCCGGGTTGGGGACCATGCCGTACCAGTTTCGGTTCTTCATGTGAGACCGTGTCAGGCAGATCCAATGCGCCGCCCTCTGGCGCGCGTGTATTTGAAGCAGGCATCCGCTGATTGATCATTATGCTGCTGAAATCGCCGCTGCAGGCCCGCGGTGCTGCCAACATAAAATTGTCCCGCAGCATTTTCCAGTACATACACCCAGAACGTATGAGAAGAGTCACTCAAACTCCGCGGGTAGGATTCGAACCTACAACCGATCGGTTAATCCCGGCGCGCCGGGACTCTACCATTGAGCAGTTGCTCGCGGATCCAGCGGGCGGATTTCATGGCTTTGATCTGCCGCTCGCGGCGTACCGCGGACGCCCGTGATGGGTGGGCTTCGGACCAGCGCATCACCCACGGCCCTCTGGCTCGCGTGTATTTGAGGCAGGCGTCCGCTGATTGATCATTATGCTGATGAAATCGCCGCTGCAGGTCGGCGGTGCTGCCGACATAAAATTGTCCCGCAGCATTTTCCAGTACATACACCCAGAACGTATGAGAAGAGTCACTCAAACTCCGCGGGTAGGATTCGAACCTACAACCGATCGGTTAATCCCGGCGCGCCGGGACTCTAC
>JAJZCS010000170.1 GCA_021829055.1 Pseudomonadota bacterium | reverse complement strand
GAAGAAGATGTTTGCGGAATTGAGCATGCAGAATGATCTGCTCAAGGAGGCATTGGGAGAAAAATAGCCCGCCATCCACGGCTTCAAGGCGCATATCGGTGCCGATGCAGGCACGGCGCTGGTCGAGAAGATCCCGGTGACGCCGGCCAACGTCAATGACGGCCGCGCCGGCGGTGCCGTGATCCCCGATGATCCGGGCAAGGTCTTTGCCGACAGCGCCTGTCGCGGTACCCACTTCTCCATGGCGGCCCGGGCCAGGGGGGCACGCCACGCGTGGTCGTGACGGGCTTGCGGGGTCACGACGAACAGGCCTGCAGGCCTGGAACCAGCCCATCCATCGCAGCCGCGGCCGGATCGAGAAGATCTTCGGCACCTGGAAGCGCAGCTGCGGTCTCCGTCGAATGCGATGGCGCGGTCTCGCCAAAGCCACCGCCCAGGTTCACTTCACCGCCATCGCCTGCAATCCCAAACCTACCCTCAACATTCTCGCCACAGCCGCATGATTGCCTCCAACGCCTGACGGCCTGTTTAAAACAGGTCAGAAAAACCCCAGCACTGCACAAACCTCGCAGTGCTCGGAATCCTCACCCACCCGCACACAGGTCTCTCTTATATTAATTTCCGCATTACCTGACGAGCGGCTGGCCGAGATTGATAGTGTTCGGATTGGTCACGGCGCCGGCAACGGCACCGAGCGCACCTCCAATCAACGCCCCGCCAGCCGGGCCGGTACCCGTTACTGCGCCAATGACCGCTCCCGTGCCTGCGCCAATTGCACCGCCAGACAGGGCGCGTTGGCCAGGACTATAACCGCAACCGGAAAGGCTGAGAGAGAGTCCTGCAAGAGCTATTGGCAGGAGGAGTTTACGAAGGTTTATGCTGAACGGTGTCATCGTGTCTTATTCCTTGGAGAAGTTGAACGATTTCGGTCAACGGGCCGCAGCCTATAGATACACCCATAGATAATCTCGTTTTGAAGGAGGTGTATGGCTGCGATACCGTGCCAACTGCCTGCCCCGGGGAGGCAAGAACCGGGATTCTCATTCCCACCACATGCGCATTCGGCAAGATCATGCGGAGATGGGTAATTGGGAGATCGCGTCGAAGTTCACAAAAGCACCACGACGGCAGCACAACGGCAAACCTAACATTGGGACAACATACCTTAGCATTTTGGCACCTTAGCATCTTGGTCTTGTTTTTGGAATTAGAGTGAGGCCAAATAGCAAATTATCGAATTATCGAATGAATGTGGGTTTGGAAATTTCGGCCTAAACGAAATCGTCATTCCATGTCTGATGACTATCCCGTGTACGCACCGCCTCCATCACTGTCACTGCACGATGAAGCGCAAAAACAAGCAAGCGCCCCAGACCGGCACGTGTTATTACTGTGTTTGTGTCCCTCTCAATATCATTTCCATCGGCCCGCAGCTAAGATAGCGAAGCATATGTTAGCGTTTTATCGCCTGTATCTGAAAATGTCGTAAAGAATAGGAAGGGCTAAGCAGCGTCGATCAACGGTGCGGGGGCTTAGAGCGAGAAGGGCTTGCAATGGCACGCGTACGTTGGCCTTGTCGCCGGCGAGACCGCGATAATGAAAGGACTGGTCGTGACACAATTGGAGCCCAATGTCTGCGCGTGAGTTGCCTGGACGCGACAGCATTGACAGGATCGTAACTGAGTGCGACGTGACCCCTGATGTGGTCAGATGCAGGAACTCCTGTCACGGTGATGCCACCGGCGGCTGAGGCTCGGCGTCGAACCTCCTTGGCGGCAAGGTATCTGCCCAAAAAGTTTGTTGGGGGCTAGGCGCCGCCTTTGTGGATTTCCGGTGACCGAAAAGGACTTGTGCGTGCGGCCACAGCTTTTATAGCGAGGCTGTTGACGAACGCTGTAAGAAGTCGGGCCGTACGGCCCAATAGCTATGGGGCAGGCGGCTGGGCCCAAGCAACAATGGAGTAGAAGAGATGGTAGAGCCGCGGCAACGGCAGAAACGCGGACACAGGATCGACGGCTGGATCATTCTGGACAAGCCGGGGAAAATTACGAGTGCGCATGCAGTAGCGCGGATCAAGCACATTTTGGGGGCTGCGAAGGTTGGACATGGTGGTACGCTTGATCCGCTAGCGACAGGCGTGCTGCCGATCGCGCTTGGAGCAGCCACAAAGACCGTCCCTTATGTTATGGGAGGCGCAAAATTGTATCGTTTCACGCTTCGCTTTGGCGAGGCGAGAGATTCGGACGATGCTGACGGGGTCGTTACCGAGACTAGTGATATCCGTCCCGAGAATTCTGCCATACAGGCGGCGTTGCCAGCGTTTTGCGGAACCATCTTGCAGGTTCCCCCGGCGTTTTCCGCGGTCAAGGTGAACGGTGAAAGGGCTTATGACTTAGCGCGTGGTGGGCAAGCCCCGGTACTTGCGGCACGGCCAGCCCACGTTGATCGGTTCGACCTAATTGCTCGTCCCGATGCGGACCATGCGGTCTTCGAAGTGGTGTCAGGAAAAGGTGTCTACATGCGCTCTTTGGCCCGGGACCTCGCACGAACGTTAGGGACAGTCGGCCACGTCGCATCGCTTCGGCGCCTTGCCGTTGGGCCGTTTCGTGAGAGCGATGCCGTGACGCTAGACAAGCTGAACGAGATAAGGCATGAGGCAGCGACCAATCCGGACCTCGTCCGACCCGTCGAGACCGCGCTGGCCGACATCCCGGCGCTGGCCTTGACTGCGCGCGAAGTCGCCGACCTCAGGCGTGGCATGGCGTTGAGCCTAGTCGATTTCCTTGGTCGGATTCCACCGCAAGCCAACCCCGATTCTGGGTTGGTCAAAGCGATGGCGGGAGGGTGCTGTATCGCTTTGGGGCGCCTGCAAGATGGGATGCTCCGGACTGAGCGGCTGCTGTAACCCCAACGATGGAGTTTTGCGATGTCGATCACGGCCGAGCGTCGTAGTGCCCTCATTTCAGATTATGCCAACGCCGCCAACGATACCGGTAGCCCGGAAGTCCAGGTTGCCCTGTTGACCGAGCGGATCGTCAATCTGACTGAGCACCTCAAGACTCATTCGAAGGATTTTCACTCCCGGCGCGGCTTGCTGATGTTGGTCGGGCGCCGCCGCCGCCTGCTTGATTATGTCAAGAAGAGGGACGTCAAGCGCTACGAAGCTCTGATCAGTCGGCTTGGTCTACGTCGCTAGCTCCAAGCGCAGCGATCGAGAACCACATCAATTACCTGAAAGTGCGCGGGGCAAGGCACTACGTAAAGACGCTGCAACGCGACTGGAAAGGCCAACAAACAGCCACTTTTGGAACAAGATTGTGCGGGCGGTATGGTGGATGGATTGGTACGTTACACCGATCTCATCTTCGACGTGATGGCTTCCACTTGATCTTTTTTTAGGTTTCGCCAAAATAGGTCTGACAGGGCGGCATTCCGCCGCTCAAGATGGAGCAGAGTATCGAGCATGGCTCTTGGTCCCGACATTCGGTCCTATCGGACCGCGACAACCCTTGCGGGTACAGGCGTACTCGACGAGGGGCTGCGCAGCTACATGCTGCGCGTATACAATTGGATGGCATCCGGTTTGTTGCTAACCGCGATCGTGTCCTACGGAATTGCGCATACCAGCCTGATCAATGCGTTGTATCCGATGGTTCGCACCGCGACCGGTGCGATGGTGCCACAGCCCAGCTTATTGGCCTATATCTTGATGATCGCGCCGCTTGGCTTTGTGCTTGTACTAAGCTTTGGCGTCAACAGACTGACGGCTACTCAGGCGCAGGCCCTTTTCTGGGCGTTTTGTGCGGTGATGGGAGCGAGTCTCACCGATATATTTCTGGTCTACACAGGCGCTTCGATCCTTACGACGTTTCTTACAGCTTCGGCGATGTTCGGGGCTATGAGCCTCTACGGCTACACAACCAGTACTGACCTGACCAAATTCGGTAGCTTCCTGATGATGGGCGTCTTTGGTTTGGTCATCGCGATGATTGTGAACATGTTTATGGGTTCGCCAGCGCTGGAATTCGCGATCAGTGCACTTGGGGTACTGATCTTTACCGGACTTGCAGCTTTTGATACGCAACGGATCAAGGCAGACTACGTCCAGTTCGGTTACCGCTTCGGCGCTGAGGTTGCAGCAAAGCGCAGCGTTTTTGACTCTTTGCAGCTCTATCTGAACTTCCTCAACTTGTTTCTTTTCCTGCTACAGTTCATGGGGCAACGGCGCAACTGAGCCTTTGCCATCGGGGCCTTTTTGGGCCGGGAAACACAGGTAAGGCGCGTCGGGCGCGCAAGTTCGTTTCCCTGTTGTAAGCTGACCACAGGGGGGCGGTCACGTTGGCCATGCCCCCTTTTGGGGTCGGCTAGTCTTGATAATGACGGGCACGATGACGGAGGTAACGGCTTAGACTGCGGCGTGCGCGTCAAGCAGCATATGAACTGTCAGGGCATCCGGTGCGGCTATGGCATCAGCGGCGAGGATGTCGCACGCTGTTCGCGTGGACGTCCGAACGGCGCGCTTAACCCGGAGAACTGCGCCACCATGCATCGACAGTTGGCGCAGCCCCAGGCCGATCAACAGCGGCGTGGCCTCCGGGCGGTTTGCAAGTTCGCCGCAGAGCGATACGGGGATGCCGGCGGAATCGGCGGCGTTCACGGTCATTGAAATCAGTCGCAAGACTGCCGGTTCCAGTGCGTCGTAGAGAGCGTATCGAGGTGGCAGGTTGCGATCGGCGGCGAGAGTGTACATCGCCAGATCATTGGTGCCGATGGCAAAGAAATCGCACTGTCGAGCGAAGTCGACTGCAGCCACTGCGGCCGCCGGTGTCTCCACCATGATGCCAAGGGGCGGCAGTGTGGTCGGTAGACGTTGACCAAGACGTTGCCTCTGCCGCCAGACTTTACTCACGGTGTCGCGGACCAACGCAATTTCTCCAGTTCTGCAGACCATTGGAACAAGTAGGCGCACGGGGCCATAAAGCGAGGCGCGAATGATTGCGGCGATCTGGGTGACCAGGAGGTCCGGGGCTTCGTTGAGCAGGCGCACTCCTCGCAAACCGAGAGCGGGGTTTGCCTCATGGGTTTCAGGTATGAGGCCGGCAGCGGAAAG
>JAJZCS010000169.1 GCA_021829055.1 Pseudomonadota bacterium | reverse complement strand
GCTGTCGCCAAGGCGAGCGTTGTGGCCGATTTGAACCTGATTATCAATGCGCGTGCCGGCACCGATGATTGTGTCCTGTGATGAGCCGCGGTCGATCGTAGTATTGGCGCCCACATGGACGTCGTTCTCAATAATAACCCGCCCCAGTTGCGGAACACTGACAAATCCCGTCGGAGATGATGCAAAGCCGAAGCCGTCTTGACCGATTCGGGCGCCCTCATGGATAGTGACCCGCTCACCGAGTAACGTGTGGGAAATGGTGACGCTGCCGCCGACACGGCAATCGGCGCCAATCACGACGCCGGCCCCGATGACACTGTGAGGACCGATCACACTGCGCCGGCCGAGCTTTACCCGTGGTCCGATGATGGCGAGCGCTCCGACCGCCACCATCGTGTCAATTTCGGCGCTGGGGTCCACGATGGCGGTGGGGTGAATGCCGGGTATTGGCTCGGGAGGTGGATGAAAGAGCGAGCAGGCGCGCGCCCAGGCGAGATAGGGTTCCGCAACCGTAAGTGCGATCGCGTGGCTTGGAACTCGATGCGCGAGTTGGGAAATCAGGATCACGGCACCTGCACCTGTCTCGGCGAGCAGCTTCTGGTACCGCAAATTGTCGAGAAAGCTGACCTCTTCCGGGCCGGCGCTTTGCAATGGCGCGACGCCACGAAACAGCCGGTCGCCGGAGGCGACCGGCGGCGGTGCGCCAATCGCCAGGGCGATTTCCGTCAGGCTGAACGGGCCGCATCGGGAAAAGAAACGTGGATCTCCCGGTGGGTCCATGGCTACGTGGTCAGGCATCCCAAGTAAAGCATCACTGTACCCCCCGAGAAATTACGGCTTCTGCGGTTCTATCGCTGCGGCGCCTTTGGGCACGATCGAGGGTGGCACCGCCACAGCCGGCAGGAGCTTGTTCAGGCGTGTGACGACCTCCTGGGAGACGTCGAACCCGTTAGCGTTCAGGACGGTCTGTGAACGGTGCAGCACGAGGTTCATGCCGTGCGCCCGAGCAACCTGACGGATTACCGCGATGAGCATGGCCTGCACTTTGCCAACGGCTTTCCTCCCGGCAATCTGAATTGCGACGTCCTTGTTATGGAATTTAACCTGGGCCGCTTCGATTTCCTGTTGTAGCGCCTTCTCTTTAGAGGCGATTTCCTTCTTGCCGAGCTTTTTCTGCTCCGCCTCGATGGTTTTCTGTTCGGCCTGGAGCTTCTTTTGCTCCGCCTCCGCCTCTTTCGCCAACACTGCGCGCCGGCCCTCAATGACCTTTTCGATGCCAATCATAGCCGTCGATTTTTGCAGGATCTCGGGAACCGAAAGCGTGCCGATCACGGCCGCAGGCGGTGTGCTTTCCGGCGACAAGGTTGGGAGATTAGGGATCGGCGGTAATTTTTCCGCTTCTTCGACAGCGCTTTGCGCGCTGGTCTGCGCTGAAGGCGGCGGCTGGGTTGGTATTACCTTGTTCTGTGCCGGTGGGACGGGGGCTTTCGGAATGAAATACCCCGGGCCGTTGCTGGTCTGGGCCCACGCAACCCCAAGAGACAGCGCAAGGGAAGGCAGCAACATAAAAAGCTTGGTCTTGGTCATCGTGGAGTGCGTCACTCTTAGAACCTCTTTCCAAAGGAAACACGGAATTGTTCGACCTGGTCGTATTTGTATTTCTTGATCGGCTCGGCAAAGGACACGTCGATCATGCCAAAAGGGGTATCCCAGGAGATACCGACACCTGCCGAAACACGAGGTGCCGCATTGTCATAGATCGGCAGCGGTTTGCCATTCAAAGTCTGGTTGCTTATCAGTGACAGGCTCCCGACGTCAATGAAGGCGAAACCTGACAGTCCCGTGCCTCGGCCGGCAGGCAACGGGAAGTGTAGAAGCGTGTCCCCCGTCCAGATGAAACGACCGCCGAGGCTGTCACCAAATGTCGTGTCGTGCGGCCCGACGCCGCCATCCTGGAAGCCGAGCAAGCTGTCGCCACCAAGGAAGTAACGGTCTGCCAAAGTCGTTTTGTATCCAAAAAGATCAAACAGGTAACCAACATGGCCGCGGAACTCCAGGACCCAGTCCTTGTTGCCGAGGTAGTGCTTGAGCGGGATGTAATGGGATGCGTGAATTCCAACGCGGACAAACTTGGCCGTGCCGCCAAGGCCAGCGAAATCCGTGTTGAATGTGAACGCACTGCCTTTCGACGGGTTGATGATGTTATTGAGATAATCAAAAGTGAGGCTTTGCCCCACCTGCGAAAGGCTTGTCTTTCCTTCCTCGTTGAGGATGTAAAAACTCACGCCACTAGCTACGTTGTAGATCGTCCGACTGGAGATTGTGTACGTGAAGGTCTGGCTGATGTGACGGTTGTAACGCCAACCGAGGCGTATATCGGCGCCGACCGCACTTTCGCTGAAGACGTAACTGCTGTAATTATACGTGTCTGTCCGGAACAAATCGACGCCGGCAAGCAGGTTACGGCCGTAGAAATACGGATTTGTAACCCCAAGATTATACTGTGTTCCTCTTTGCGCGACGAGGGCGCTTATCGAGGCGTTAATGCCGGTTCCGAGAAAGTTGTTCTGGCTGAGACCGGCATTTGCCAGCGCGCCAAGGCCGGTCGAGTAACCGCCACCCAGAGAGAACTGACCCGTAGACTGCTCAGCTACTCTTACGCCAAGATTGACCTCGTCGGGCTGGCTAGCAGGCGTTGGCTTGATTGAAACGCTTTGGGGTTTGAAAAACCCCAGGTTTTCGAGGTTCTGTTTGGACTGATCCACGGCATTCTGGTTGAACGGATCTCCGGGGGCGAGGGTGATCTGCCGGCGGATCACCGCATCATCGGTCCGGGTGTTTCCGAAAATGTTGACGCTGTTGATATAGACGCGTGGGCCTTCAATGACCCGGAACGTCAGCGCGATCGTGTCATTCTTGTGGTCTTCGGCGATATCGGGTTCGACTTGGGCGAAGGCGAAACCCCTGTTCTGGACCGCATCGGAGATGGCCTTGACGGCGCTGCGCAGGGCGTCACCGTCAAACCAATCACCCTTGTAGATATGCACGAGGCCGCGAAGGCTGCTTGCCGACAGGTGCTTGATCGATGACACGACCCGGACGGAGCTGATCCGATAGCGAGGCCCCTCGTCAATTACAAAGGTCAGATAGAAGGACTTCCGGTTCGGTGCGAGCTGCGCCGTTGTACTCTTGATCCGGAAGTCGGCGTAGCCGTGGTGAAAATAGAAGCGACGAAGCAGTTCCTCATCATAGCGGACCCGCTCCGGACTGTACTGATCGGAGGACGAGAGAAAACTGTACCAGGTCGACTGGCCCGAGGAGATGGCGCCGCGAAGCCTGGCCTGGCTATAATGTGCGTTACCGATGAAATTGATCCTGCTGATCGGGGTTTGAGGGCCGTCCGTGCAGTTGAACACGACGTTCACTCTGTTTTCCGGGAGCTTGACGATTGAGACGTTAACTTTCGCGTCGTAATGGCCCTTCTTCGCGTATTTGCCAAGGATTGTCTTCGTGTCGGCTACAGCTGTAGTCCGCGTGAAAACGGCGCCTGGCTTCAGAGAGACACTCTTCGAGAGATCCTTATCCTTCAGCACCTTGTTGCCGCGAAAAAACACTTCGTTGACCACCGGGTTTTCGACAACCCTGATCATCAGGTCGTTACCCTGCCTGTTGATCGAAACGTTGCTAAACAGGCCGGTGGCGTAAAGCGTCTTCAGGCTCAGATTGATCTTCCGGCTGCTGAACGGATCTCCCGGCCTGAGGAGGATGTACGAAAGGATCGTAGCCGCTGTGATCCGGTGATTGCCGATCACCTTGATCGCGGCAATTCTGCTTCCTATTGCCCCATCGTTGGCTGATGCCGGCGTGGCGGTCGCCGCCATGGCGGCCGTTCCCGCAGCAACAGCGAGCGTCGGCAACAGAACCGGCACCGCGGCCAAAACTACCGAAGCCATCTGGACCCAACGTAGTCGCGGCACCGTGATCTCCCAAACCCAACACGCGTCTTGCCGCGCCCCGCGGCTACTCAGTCTTGGCCAAGGGGCCTAGCCGCAACTGAGCGGATCTGCAAGGGTGGTGTCTCGATCTGATGCGAGCGATGAAGCCCCGTTTGCTTCCAAGGGTGCCGCCGGAAAACTCGCCTGCAGGCTCCCTGCGTGAGTCAACGCCCGGTCCATTTCGCCTCGATAACCTTGGAGCCGGCCGGGACGATCATCTGTTTCGCGGCCTTTTCCTCGTTGGCATGAATTGCCCTGAGCAGGATGAAAAGCACTGCCGTGTCGAGCATGCCGGGCGGTATCCATTGAATGATGCCACCGAGCATCTGGTCGTATTGCGGAGATATCGATGGATAGAGGCGGCCGCAGAGAGCGTAGAAATCGTAGAAGTTCGTCGTCGACAGGGCAATCGTCGCTGCGACCGCAATTTGCGGGAACATGGACAGAAAGCCTGCGGACATGCGCGTGAGATAGGTATGACGACAAGGGGGGCATGGCCTTGGGTCGATGACCACGAACCAGAACAAGAGACCAGCGAGAATCATTGAGAGATTCATCAGGTCATACAATAGAGGGTCCAGCATTGACGCAAAATCGACCGAAGGAATCAGCCAGACATCGGTGGTGGCGATCATGATAAGGGCGGCTGTAGCAGGGTGAGCCACGATGCGCAGCGGCATGGCGACGGAGGGGTGGCGAGCCATCGCCTGCAGTTTCGCGGGAACGCCAAGGATAAGGCTTTCGAGCGGCCAAGAGAACGCAAGCAGGAAAGGAGCAAAGACCCCCAGCGCGACCTGTTGCAGGCGATTCAGGAAAAACATGTGCTCAGCGAGATATTCGAAGCGCGTTTCCGTTGCCCCGTAGATCAGGGCGATACCGGTGAAGTAAGCGACCATGCGCCAGACTGCCGGTCGATCTTTTCGTGTGCTGCAAATAAGACCGCGCCCGTACGAGTAGGCGAAGAACGCGCAACCAAGGAATATCGGTGCGTTGAACGTAAACGGCGCGATCGCCGGCAGGTCCGCGGGCACCAGCCGGTTTGCGGTATCGATCGAGGCGCCCATTACAAGGATGATCAGGAACGCGCCGTAGTCGATCGCATCAAATCCGCGAGTTCCGTTCGCTTCGCTTTTTTGGAACTCGGGCTCGGCCAGCATCGGCTCAATATACGTCGGCCCGGCCATG
>JAJZCS010000005.1 GCA_021829055.1 Pseudomonadota bacterium | reverse complement strand
GCCAGCCGTCAGCAGTTTCCAGTGCCTCGACGTCACGCTCCCAGGAGCGCAGGGACGGTCTTCCCCGGAGGCCCTGGGTCAACAGCCGCGCCTTTTCAAGGCGCTGTTTCTCTTGGACCAGACGTTCACGTTCCCGGTGCGGACGCGTGGCATCCTCCTCTTCTGGGGTTGGAACGCGCACCATGCTACATATTTGCCGATCGCCCGCCAGCCACGCCGCCAGGGAATCACAACTCGAGTCGCGCCGCAAGCCCCATGTATGGACACTTTATTCAGACAAAAATCAGCGCTATCCCAAGCCACCCAAAGCGTTCAAGCAGTTTCAAAGTGAAAACTTCGGGATAAGTGCATACATTGCCGCCGTTCCCGAGACCTGTTAACGTTTTGCGCAAACGTAACGTCTGATAGCGTCGCACTGTCTTCGCGCCGCGCCATGTCGTTGCACGATCTCCCAAGTTGAGTGCATTAACGGAAGCGCCATGACAAATTCTCCGATTGATGAAGTGTTAGGCTTTATCGATAATAACATCAGCCAATCCTGTGAGCGCTGGTTCGATCTTTTGCGCATTCCATCCGTCAGCGCGCAGCCTGCTCACAAGCCCGATTGTGTACAGGCCGCCAAACATTTGCGCAACGTTCTTGCCGAGATGGGATTTGCTGCACGCTTATCTGAAACTGATGGCCTGCCCGGCGTGATCGCTACCCATCACCATGCTGGCACCCATGTCCCGCGTGTCCTGTTCTATGGCCATTACGATGTGCAACCTGCAGATCCCTACGAACTCTGGAGCGCTGGCCCGTTCGATCCGCAACTCGTCGATGGCCCTCACGGCAAGCGTGTCGTGGCCCGTGGTGCAGTTGATGACAAAGGCCAGGTCATGCTGTTTCTGGAAGCAGTCCGGGCCCATCTGGCAGTGAATAAATCACTTCCTGTCAATCTCACCGTTCTGATAGAAGGCGAAGAAGAATGCGGAAGCCCGTCGCTCAATGCGCTGCTGGAACAAGAACGCGCAATGCTTTCCGCAGATTTCGTTCTCGTCGCTGACACAAACATGTGGGACATCGACACACCAGCGATCACAACCTCCTTGCGTGGGTTAGCTGCAATCGAAATGAACATCACCGGCCCAACCCGGGATTTGCATTCCGGATTGTTCGGCGGGCCATCTCTGAACCCCATCCGGGCACTAACACGGATTCTAGGGGATCTCTTTGACGAAAACGGAACAATTCGAATTCCTGAATTCTACGATGGAATCGTTGAGGTGCCACAAGACATTTTACGATCTTGGAAAGCAACCAGATTCGATGAGAGTGCGTGGCTCAGCGCCATTGGCTTACACCAGGCTAGCGGTGAACACGGAAAATCAGTTCTCGAGCAGATCTGGGGGCGGCCGACTGCAGAGATCAATGGTATTTATGGGGGCTACCGAGGAGATGGCAGTAAAACGGTTATTCCCAGCCAGGCTGGCGCAAAGCTGACCTTTCGCCTTGTGCCCGGGCAAGAGCCGCAGCGGATTCTCGATAACTTCAAACGGTTCGTTAATGAACGCCTGCTGCCCGATGCGCAAGTTCACTTTAAAATACACGCGGCCTCGGCCGGGATCGTCGTTCCCATCGATGCACCCTTCGTACGGGCCGCTCGCCAAGCGCTGGAACAGGAATTTGGCCGTCCACCGGTGCTTGCAGGCTGTGGTGCCTCGATTCCGGTCGTGGAAGCATTTGAGCGCCAACTTGGATTAAAGACACTCTTGGTCGGTTTCGGCCTGGACGACGATCAGGTACATTCGCCAAATGAGAAATTTGAGATTCATTGCTTCCATCGAGGCATGCGTGCTGAAGCGCGCATGCTAATGGCCTTCGGCTCTTGACCGGCGCTAACACCAACCGACATCTTGCCTTGACCTGAAAGTATCTACTCTCGTTCCAATAGCCAAGTCCGCCATCCCCACAGCTCCCGTTGAACCAGAGTCGCCATCCCCCCCCCCCGGCCATGCCGGAGCGTAATCACGGCGCATCGCCTTGTCTGTTGCCCTTGGGGGAATCGTTGCGCGGCCAGACTGGCCGACAATTTCGTAAGACGTTACTCTTTCTCGGTACGATCCAGCTGTTCAGTGATCGCGCCAAGAATAAAAGCGGCAAGGATCAGCTTGGCAGGTTCCTTGGATATTAAACGCCGTGCCAGAACAAACAGTTCCGCCACAACTGCCAACCGTCCGGCGTTCGCCAACGGTCGGGGCCGATGGCGCCAGTGGTACGAACTAGCGAAGGATATAAGCCACCCTAACAACAGAAATCCGGCACTGAACCCCAATAATGTGGGCACGGTGCCCACATCACGTGCAGCTATGATGAAACCAGCTGCCAAAAGGAGCAAGGCGCCAAGAAAGCCGCAACAAATGGCGATGAACGTCATGACAACACGATCGCGCAGCGCAGCGACCACACCACGATCAAGTAGCATCGCCGCAAGCCGCTTCATACTGCGCTCAATACCTCCCCGGCGATCGACGCAGTATTTTCGCAATAAGGAAACCAAGACCGAAGGCGAGTCCGAGGGCCGTGATCGGTTGCTCCTGGACAAAGCTCGTGGCCTGTCCCGCTGCATCCTTTCCTTCCTTGCTTAGCCGATCAGCCAGTTCTCGTACCTCCTGATTGAGTCGTTTGACACGCTCATCAGCTGCTACCCGCTCAACCGCCTCCTCGGTCATCCCCATAAGTCGATCACGGAGTACGCTAATCAGACCAACGAGCTGGTCCAATTGCTGACCAACTGTGGTGGCTCCATCCAACTTACCTGTATCTTCGTTCATCTCGGCATCCCCTTCACGATCCGAAACATTCGACTCAGGTGTGGGGTTGATGACCTGCCAGTTCAACCCAGGAACGAAAAATCAGGTTCCGTTTGTTCGGTCTTCAGCCCCAACGCCTAGCTGCTTGAGCTTTCTATGCAGCGCGCTTCGTTCCATACCAACAAACTGCGCGGTGCGACTGATGTTCCCTCCAAAACGTAGTAGCTGCGCCTGAAGATACTGCGTCTCGAACACGTCGCGTGCCTCGCGCAACGGCAACGCCATGATGTCGGCAAGAGGGTCGATGGCAAGCGCGCGCGGTGCGTGCGAACTGATGTCGTTGGGTAGTTGGTCCGCATGAAAAGCTTCTCCGGCCTTACCTGGATGCATGATCATCAGCCAGTCGATGACATTGCGAAGCTGACGAACGTTGCCTGGCCAATCGTGGGCCTGCAATGCCGCAAGCGACTCGGAAGCAAGGACACGGGGAGGCAAGCCCGACGTCTCTGCCGCTCGCCGCAGGAAAAGCTCGGCAAGTTCTGGGATATCCTCCCTCCGCTCGCGTAGGCTTGGCACGCGCAAGGGCACTACTGCCAGCCGGTAATAAAGATCTTGGCGCATCCGCCCACGTGCAATCTGTTCTTGGAGATCGCGCGTGGAGCTGGCAATAATGCGAACGTCAACCTTGATACGTTGGCCTCCGCCAAGCCGCTCAAAACTTTGGTCCTGCAAGACGCGTACGATTTTCCCCTGAGTTTCAAGCGGCATGTCAGCAATCTCGTCGAGCAGTAACGTACCGCCGTGCGCACGCTCCAGCACACCGGCTCGACGCGACTGCCCAGATCCATCGATACCAATCTCGGCGCCAAACAGCTCGGCCTCGAAACGCTCTGGTGCCAGAGTGGCGCCATTCAGTACCACGAACGGACCGGCAGCGCGTTTTGATTGGGCATGGATCATCCGTGCGACCACTTCCTTGCCCACGCCGGCTGCACCGGTGAGTAAGATCCGCGAACCAGTGGGAGCCGCCTTCTCAACAGCGTGACGAAGGGCGTTAATCGCTAGGCTTGATCCCGTCAGACTGGTTTCTGGGCCTGCCCGGAGTCGCAGCTCCGCGTTCTCTGCAGCCAGCCGGGCGGCCTCCAGCGCGCGCTGCACCACCAATAACAACCTGTCGGACTTGAACGGCTTTTCGATAAAATCATAGGCACCACGCTGGATTGCGTTCACAGCCATTTCGATCGTGCCGTGGCCGGAAATCATCACCACGGGCAGTTCGGGATTCTCGCTGCGGATCGCATCCAAGATGCCGATGCCATCCATGGTCGAGTTCTGAAGCCACACGTCGAGGATGACCAGGTTGGGTCGGCGTTCATGGAAAGCTGCAAGTGCCTCCTCCGCCGAACCCGCCTTACGTGTTTCATATCCTTCGTCACTTAGAATGGCGTCGACCAACAGCCTGATATCGGGCTCGTCATCGACGATCAGGATTTCAGTCATCACACCCCAATCCATATCCCTGTCCAGCGTGTTCCTGCAGACCTACCACAGCAGTGTCGCGTCTACGCCCCGATGGCAAATCCAAGCAAACAATCGCACCGCTTTGTCCAAGCCGGTCCTCCATCACAACTGTTCCACCATGATCCTCCATAATTTTTCGGACAATAGCTAGGCCGAGCCCGGTTCCTTTCGGCTTATGTGTGATATAGGGTTCGGTTAACCGGTCTCGATCTTCAGCCGGCAAACCGATACCATTGTCGGTCACCGAGATCAGATTGTGTTCACCGTTCACCACGATTCGCAAAATCACCTGCCCGTGGGGCTGATCTGTTTCACGCATGGAAATCGCGTCAGCGGCGTTTTGCAGCAGATTCGTTAGCGCCTGCCCGATCAACCGCGCGTCGCAAAACGCCCGTGGAGCAGGGTCCGGCACGTCTACGGTCCAGTCAATCTTCGGGTGAGCCGTCCGAAACAGAACTAGCGCCTCACGCATCACACGTCCAAGATCCTCGTTACGCATAACCGGCTGCGGCATCCGCGCAAACGCCGAGAATTCGTCGACCATCCGGCCAATATCGCCGACGTGTCGAATAATAGTGTCGGCACACTGCGTAAAATTCTCCGGGTCGGATTTGATCTCGCGGGCAAATCGACGCTTCAACCGTTCTGCAGACAGCTGGATCGGCGTGAGCGGATTCTTGATCTCATGAGCAATGCGGCGTGCAACGTCACCCCAGGCCGCCTTACGCTGGGCAGATTGCAGCTCAGTAATGTCGTCGAATGTCACAACAAAGCCCGGGGCTCGCTCGCCCAGCCGGTCGGCGCCGATCCGTACCAGAAATACTTTCCGGGTCGTTCCTGTACGGTATTCTATCTCGACAGTGACCGGTTTGTCCGGTGAAGCGCCGGCGCGCGCCAATGAAGCGCCAAACTCCGGCAACACATCGGCAAGGGGCTCGCCCAAATGAGCAAATAGGTCGATACCAAGCAATTCCGCCGCCGCCTTGTTCGGAAGTTCGATACGTCCCTGCGGATCCAGCCCGATGACCCCCGCCGATACGCCCGCCAGCACGGTTTCGGTAAAGCGCCGGCGTTCGTCTAGCTGACCATATGCGTTCATCAGCTCTGCGCGTTGAGCCGCCAGCTGCCCAGTCATTCGGTTAAATGCACGAGACAATCCTGCGACATCGTCCCCCCGGTCACCTTCCGGGACTCGCACGGCCAAGTCGCCGCCACGAACCCGCTCAGCAGCACGGATCAGATGACTGATGGGTCTGGCGATCTGATTGGCAATAACGAGTCCGATTAGAACCGCACCAGACAGAACCAGCAGCGCCACGGTCGCAAAAATTAACGCAAAAAACACCTCGAAGCGGCCTCGTTGATGCTCCAGCCGGTTATATTCGGCGAGAGCTCGGCGGGTACGCTCCACGTGATTGAATATATCGGGATTCAGCGGTCTCTCGACCATCAGCATCAGCATCGGCGTGGCTTCCAGCTCGACTAGCGCGTGCTGCAGCATTGAATGCGGCGTACTCCACACCGCCACCTGATGTTTCTCCGCCTGATCGATCTCCGATTGGGGTGGTAGCGTGACTTCTGGGCCTGCAAATAACCCTGCGGAAGCAATCACCTTGTTAGTAAGTGGTTCGAAAATTGCCGCTTGAGTAAGACCTCGCACCGCAGTCTGTGCCACCAGGACGTTCAGAAACCCTTGGTCATAAAAATTCTGAGGATCACCGTAAAAAATTGGTCCATTCTGATTGAGTGCGTTTGCCATGGACAACGCATCAAGTCTGATGTCGTTTTTTTTTGCATCGAGATAACCAACAGCAACTTGCTGACTCTCCGCAAGCGCCGTCCGAACACGCTGGTTGAACCAAGCCTGGATTCCAAAATTAAAAAAAACGAATGCAAAAATCGCGACCAGAATTGCCGGCACAGCCGCAATTCCTCCGAACAGCAGCACCAACCGAACGTGCAACCTTGCTCCTGCCGCACCACGCCTCGCCTCGCTCACGACTCGAGCAACCCGCGCTGCAAGAACCCCGATCAGCAGAAACAGAATCGTAATATCGCCGATCGCCAGACCAAACGCCGCACCAGAGTGCAGACCTAGCCGGATACCCCCAGCAAGGTAGGCAAAGCTGCCCACGCCCAACATCAGTGCAAACGCGGCAAGAATCAAAGTTGCGACGCGCCCAAGCACGATGTTGAGCAACCATGCGCGACGTCCGGACCCATTGCCGTCGCGCTGCGGCTTCAGCATCGGATCAGGAGGGCTGATCCGGTTCATATCACCCAACGCGGCGCGTCACGCCGACCTGATGGAAGCGGATCTTCTTGCGCAACGTGTTACGATTAAGACCAAGCAAAGATGCCACTCGAATCTGATTTCCACGGGTTTCGGCCAGAACCATGCGAATTAGCGGCGCCTCGAACGCAGCAAGAACCTGCTCGTAAAGGGTCCCCTCCTCACCCGTGGCGCGAAGCTCGGCCATTATCTGGCCGATATGCTGCTCGATGATCCGCTCGATCGGCTGAGTACCGCTGTCCTCCTTCATCGGGCCATGGCGCAACTCCGCGACTGGCGCGATCTCCGCCAGCGCTTGGTCGATGATCTCCCCTGAGATCTCGGGCTGCGGAACCAGGGCCGCAAGGCGCCGCATCAGATTTTCGAGCTCACGTATGTTCCCGGGCCAACGGTATGCCGTAAGCTTAGCTAAAGCCTCCGGTGCAAGTACTTTCGCTGGCAGCCCTTCGCCATGGGCGCGAGCTAGAAAATGCTGGGCAAGCAACGGAATGTCACCTTGCCGCTCACGCAAAGGGGGCAAGCGGATCGGCACCACGTTCAGCCGATAAAACAGATCCTCACGAAACTGGCCGGAACGAATGAGCACCCGAAGGTCACGATGAGTCGCGGCCACAATACGCGCATTCGCCCGGATCGGTTGGCGCCCTCCGACCGTGGTAAACTCTCCCTCCTGCAGGACTCGCAACAGCCGTGTTTGAGCCTCCGGCGGCATGTCACCGATCTCATCGAGAAACAGCGTTCCGCCAGCGGCCTGCTCGAAACGGCCGATATGCCGGTTGGTTGCCCCGGTGAAGGCCCCTCTCTCGTGTCCGAACAATTCGCTTTCGATTAATTCCCGCGGAATCGCCGCCATATTGATGGCCACAAACGGCCCTTGCCGCCTCCGCCCGTAGTCATGCAAGGCCCGTGCGACAAGTTCCTTGCCGGTACCCGATTCGCCGGTAACCATCACCGTCAGGTCCGCCGTGGTCAGCCGGGCGATCACTCGATATATCTCCTGCATGGCCGGGGCACGGCCAATCAGCGGAAGATCATCGGTGCCGTCGGTTGCACTCGCGGGAGGCGGTCCAGCGACACCCTGCTTAAGCGCCCGGTCAACAATTCCGAGCAGCTCATTGAGATCGAATGGCTTCGGTAAATATTCGAAGGCACCTCTTTGGGTGGATTGCACAGCTGTCAGGATCGTTGATTGTGCACTCATCACGAGCACGGGCAGTTCTGGCCGTATCCGCTTAATGCGTGGGACGAGATCAAGACCGCTCTCGTCCGGCATCACGACGTCGGTGATGACCAGATCCCCCTCGCCATCCTCAACCCAACGCCAAAGTGTCGAGGCGGCGGCAGTCGTTCGCACCTGGTACCCGGCGCGGCCAAGTGCCTGGGTCAACACTGTTCGGATCGATCGATCGTCATCCGCAATCAAGATCGTAGGCAGTGGATTCATACCCGCATTCCTTCCGCCGCATCTTCGAAAACTGGTAGATGAATCCGAAACTCGGTTCGTCCAGGATAGCTGTCGGCCTGGATCAGGCCACCGTGGTCAGCGACAATCTTGGCAACCAACGCAAGCCCGAGGCCACTTCCCGATGCCTTTGTACCGACAAAGGGCTCGAAGAGATGCCGTTTGATATCCTCCGGAATCCCAGGACCATTGTCACGAACGGCAATAAATACCGGCAAGTTCCGATGTGCGCGTGCCAGCGCTGTTGTCAGCCTTACCCCATGCTGGAACCCGGTCATTAACACGATCTCGCCATCAGGCCTTTCTGTTTCCGCAATCGCCTCCGCAGCATTTTTCACCAGGTTCAGAAGGACCTGCACCAGTTGATCGCGATGGCCTAGCACAGGCGGAAGTGACGGGTCGTACTGCTCCACGAACCGGATTCGCGCGGCGAACCCCGATTGCGCCAATCTTCGCACGTGCTCCAGCACGCGGTGGATATTCACAGGTCGATGTTCGATCGGCTTGTCTCCAAACATCTCCATTCTCTCGACGAGATCCCGGATCCGATCAACCTCTTCGCAAATCAGCTGAGTCAGTTGCAGATCCTCGTCCCGCGCCGAACCCTCAAGTAACTGCGCCGCACCGCGAATCCCCGACAGTGGATTTTTCACTTCGTGAGCAAGCACAGCTGCCATCCCAGTAATGCTGCGGGCCACGTTGCGCGCGGATAGCTGCTGATCCATCGCCTTCACCGCCGAACTGTCCTGCACCGTAACGACAAGATGCCCCGGTCGGTCTCCTATGGTCGCCGCTTGCAACGCGACCAATCGGCGAGGCAAGCGGGGGCCTTCCAACACCAGGTCATGTTCGGCAACCGTTGTATCTTGTTCCCGCGCCCGATCAAGCAGCAGAAAGACCGGTAGGTCGGCCGGCATGATTTCATGCAGGGGCTGACCGACCAGCCGGGACACCGACATGCCCAACAATTCTTCGGCGGCATAATTCGCTGTAAGCACGCGGTTCAGCGGATCCAGCTCAAAAACCGGATTTGGAAACGCATCGAACAGTTGACCAGGGGTCGCTGGCACAGCGATCGGGTCTGATCCAGCAACGGCGCGGCCGCCCGACCTCAGGCGCCGGCGCCAAGCACTGCGCAATCCACTCATGCGGCTTCACAGAGCACAGGCCCACCCCATGCCCGGTCATAGAACGCATTGACGAGCGTCTCAACCGCCGCAGCGTCGTCGAGCTGATTGACAGACGCCCGAAACTCTGCGGCGCCCGGCAGTCCCCGCACATACCACGACAGATGTTTTCTTGCGATCCGAATACCGGCAGCCTCGCCGTAATGGGCCCGCATGGCCCGGTAGTGATCGATCACGATCCCTCGCTGTTCGACGAGAGCCGGGGGGGGGCATGTGCCGTCCGGAGGAAAGAAAGGCGGCCACCTGACCAAGAAACCACGGTCGACCGTAAGCACCACGGCCAATCATCACGCCGTCAGCACGTGAGCAGCGGAGAGCTTCTACCGCCTGTTCCTCGGAGCGTATATCACCATTAACGATGACAGGAATCGATACTGAAGCCTTCACGGCCGCTACAAAATCCCAGTCTGCAGTGCCCTGGTAGAACTGCTGGCGTGTGCGGCCATGAACCGTGACCATCGCAATGCCACTCTGTTCCGCGATCCGTGCAAGGCGCGGCGCGTTTAAAGTCTGGTGATCCCAGCCCATGCGCATCTTCAGTGTCACCGGAACCGGAACTGCGCGGGCTGTCTTCTGGAGAAGACGGGCAGCCTGGGGTTCATCACGCATCAGCGCCGACCCTGCCATCTGGCCCATGGCCACCTTCTTTGCCGGGCAGCCGAAATTGATGTCGATGATGTCGGCACCGCGGTCTACGCCGATCCGCGCTGCCTCGGCCATCGCATCCGGATCACACCCGGCTAGTTGCAACGATGACGGAGCGCTTCCGGCAACGATTTCCGCCATCTGCAATGTCTTGGCATTCTCGCGCACCATCGCCCATGAGGCAATCATCTCGGAAACGACTAATCCGGCGCCAAGTTCGCGCACAAGCCGCCGAAACGGCATGTCGCTGACCCCTGACATCGGAGCCAATATCACAGGCTGCGCAATCGTCACGCGATAGGGACCTGAGCCTAAGATGATCGGGTGAATCAAGGGACCATAGACCTGATTGATGCTCATGAATTAAGCAGATACAGGATCAACCCATTGACGCGCAATGATGCCATTGCCTAAGCGGCATGCATGCAGAAAGAAACGCCCAAAATTGCAGTGATCCTCGTCGCCGCTGGCACCGGCTCGCGCTTTGGCGGCGCCAAGCCAAAGCAATATCTGTCGCTTGCCGGAAAGCCCGTGCTCTGTCACGCTGCAAAAGAGCTTGCGGAATACACCCATCTGCTTCAACCGGTGGGCGATGTCAGGATGCTCGCGGCGGCCCTTAACGGGATTCCGCATTTGTCGCCGGTTCCGGGAGGGGAACATCGGCAGGACTCGGTCCGTGCCGGCCTCGAAGCCCTGAAACCCTTTTCTCCGGATTTAGTCCTGATTCACGATGCCGCTCGCCCGTTCATTCCCGACGGTCTCATTCCCGCAATCATCGACGCCCTTGCGCAGCATGCAGGAGCAATCCCGGCTGTGCCGGTCTCCGACACGCTTAAATATGGCAAGAACGGCATCTGTACGGGCACCGTCCCACGCGACAACCTGTACCGCGCCCAAACGCCGCAGGGATTCCATTACCAGCTCCTCCTCGACTTGCACCGTGGCGCCGAGGGCGGAGCGACCACGGACGACTCGAGTCTGCTTGAAAACGCGGGGCATCGTGTAGCACTGGTCACGGGTTCGGAACAAAATGTGAAGATCACGTACCCGGAAGATCTTTTTCGTATGGAACAACATTTCTCGGATACCAGACTGCCACATGTTGGCACCGGATTCGACGTTCACGTGCTCGCGAAAGGCCGTCCCTTGCTCCTGTGCGGCGTAGAAATCCCCTTCGAATACGGTCTTGCCGGCCATTCGGACGCCGATGTGGGAATACACGCCTTATGCGATGCGATTTATGGCGCTATGGCAGAGGGGGATATCGGCCGCCATTTTCCACCGAGCGAAATGACGTGGAAAGACGCAGATTCGGCTCGCTTTCTCCGTCACGCGGCCGAACTGGTTTGCACGAAGGGCGGACAAATCATAAACGTGGACGTTACGCTGATCTGCGAACGCCCCAAAATCGGATCATATGCCCCCGCAATGCGGACTCGGCTCGGCGAACTCATGGGGATCCCGCACAGTCGTGTGTCGGTCAAGGCCACCACGACCGAGCAGCTTGGTTTTACTGGCCGGGGCGAAGGGATTGCCGCTCAAGCCGTGGCGACGGTTTTGCTCCCTCTCAGGCCATACATAGGCTGAATTTTCGTAGAACCCGAGCTGGCGGCCTGCGCAATCTCGGCCAATCGGGTCGACTGCAGCACGGAAACACCGTGGTCGGCTGCGACCGAGATGACGCCGAGCTTACGGAGGGACGACAACGCCCGCGACACCGTCTCAATCGTCAACCCCAGATAATCCGCAAGATCTGCTCGGGTCATCGGCAGCCCGTGTCCCGAATTTGAATCTTCGGTGTGGACGATGCGATGATGCCATCCGTCGAGAAAGGACGCGAGACGCTCGACGGCGGTTTTTCTTCCGAGCAGCAACATCTGCTCTTGCGCCACGACCAGCTCATGTGAGGCGAAATCGAACAGGCGCTGCTCAATGGCCGGGAACCGGCCAAACACGTTCCGCAGTTCTGACCTATCGAAGCGGCACATCCGAACTTCCTGGATTGCTTCGGCGCTGAACGCATAGCAACTGTCGGCGGCCAACCCGACAAAATCCCCCGCGCCGACAAAACCGGTTATCTGTCTACGGCCATCCGGCATGTCCTTGTATAGCTTGGCAACACCGTGATTGATGTTAAAGAAAGACCGAGCGGCATCACCTTCGACAACAAAGGTTTGCCCCTTCTGAACGGCCAACGGCTTCGATACACTCGCCAGAAAGTTTAGGTCCTCATCCGAGAGGGCCTCGCAAAGACCAATATGGCGGGCTCCACACCCCGCACACAGACCAGGAATTATTACTTCTGAGAGATTGATTGGCGCACGTTGGCTCCGATAACGGTAGTCCAGCATCTGTAGATCCCTTTCCCAAGCAGACTCCACTAGCACAGACCCTCAGTAGCACAGACACTCAGGCGGCCAAAAGCATTTGGGGCGAATTCAAAGCACGACACCCGTTCGCGTCAAGTCCGGTCGTCACGACGTGCCGAGGCCTTCGAAGTTGATATGAATCAATGCGAACAGTGTTTTGCCGCATGATCATGCCTGGTAGTCATGAAAATCAATCAATCCAGCGTCGCCTCTGAAGCCGGGCTTGTGGTCGAAGCATTAACTAACGAACAGATTGGTCCGACTTTCGCGATCCTCAGGCTGACCCAGCGGCACGCAGACCAGCGCCGATGGGAGGAGTACTGTCGCCGCAGCTTGGCCGCCAAGCCGGAACGGCGTGGCATCATCACCGTCCGCCGGAAGACCGCAACCTTCCCCAATGGGTTGGCCTGCTACCATTGTGGCCCCGACTTCGAGGCGAAGCGACTGCTCACCGCGCATCCGTTCACCGCGGTCGACATCCTCGATCCTGGCCCATTTCTGGCGAGCTTGGCGGCCGGCCTGGTTTGCATCGCGCGAGTGGCCGCCTGCCAAGCAGTCCGCCTTGTGGTTCCTGAGGGAGTCGTGGCCGATCGAACTCTCCTCGGCCTTCCCAATGCCTCCGAGATCAAGACAGAATACACGTTCACGCTGTGACTGGACAATAATGCTCGGTGGCGGAAGGCGGGCATCAGAGCGGCCGACGATCATCCCGAAGCACAATGTATATAGCCGGGATGACCAGCAATGTTAGCACTGTTGACGAAGCGAGACCGAACAGGAGAGAGACCCCGAGTCCCTGGAAAATTGGATCAGGCAGGATTGCTGCAGCCCCGATCATGGCGGCGATGGCCGTAAGCAGGATCGGCTTGATGCGGATCGCTCCGGCTTCCAGCAGTACCCGTCGCAGGGGCATTGTGCCATTCTGCCCGTGGCGAATGAAGTCTACCAGGAGGATGGAGTTACGCACGATGATCCCCGCCAGCGCGATAAATCCGATCATTGACGTCGCCGTGAAATACGCCCCGAGAAGCCAATGTCCAAGCATGATCCCGATCAAGGTCAATGGCACAGGAGTCAGGATAACAAGCGGAATCTTGAAGCTGCGGAACTGGCCGACCACAAGAACGTAAATCCCGAGCAGGGCCACGATGAATGCCGCCCCCATGTCACGGAACGTTACATACGTCACGCGCCATTCCCCGGCCCAGCGCACAGCCGGCCTTGCTTCTGTTAACGGCGGATTAGCAAGGCTGATTCTCGGCATTGGCAGCGCCTTCGTCCAGCGATGCTTGGCGATCAGATGATCAACCGCAAGAATTGCATAGATTGGCGCCTGGAATTTCCCCGCAAGATCGGCCTCAACCATATCAGTGTCCTGGCCGTCACGGCGATACAATGAATAGGACCCGAATGTTTGCCGAACGGTGACGACTTGACCCAATTCGACGACGGATTTGGCGCCAGGCACGGAAGATGCCGGAATTGGGGTTGCCGCCAAGTCGTCGTTCCACTCCCGCGCGCGGTTCGGCAACCCGACAGCTATGTCGATAGGCAGATGCTCTGCTCCACGATAGGCGTATCCCACAGCTACACCGCCCAAGAGATCGCGGATCGTCTGGTTCACGTCGGACTGTTCGACGTGGTAGAAATTCAGCGCACTCTGATTGACATCAATCTCCAACTGCGGTCGCCGGTAACCCCAGGAGTTATGGACGTCGGTAATGAAGTCCACCTTGCGAAATAGTTTCTCAATTTCCCGCCCCTCCGCAAGCCGCAATTTCGCGTTCGGCGCATAGATCTCGGCAACGAGCGGTGCCAGTACTGGCGGTCCAGGTGGCTCTTGGACGATCTGAAGAGTGGATCCCGGCGGCAGTACCACGGCACTGATCGCCGCGCGCAGATGCTGCGCAATCTTATTTGTTAGTTCATGCCGTTGATCGTCAGGTCTCAACAGAATCTGCAGCTCCCCCTGGTTCGGCGACTGCCTCGCATAATAATGCCTAACAAGTCCGTTGAAGTCGAAAGGGCCTGCAGTACCCGCATAAACCGTCACCGACTTCACATCCCGCACGGTTTCTGCCCTTCGGGCCAGCGCGAACAAGTTCCTCTCGGTGGCTTCCAGCGATGCGCCTGCCGGCAGATCAAGCACCACCGTCAGATGCGGCTTGTTACCGAACGGTAGCAACTTTACCGTAACAACCTCAAAATAGAATAGCGACAGCGCTGCAAGCGTCGCAATACCGACGCTGAGAAGAAAAAACAGCGCACGGCGGCGCGTGCGGATCACCGGCTCGGCTATGCGCCAATAAAGCTCTCCCAACCGGTTACGTACTACATGATGCCGTCCCATTGCCTTCTGGCTCGGCGCAAGCTTAAGCATCATCCAAGGTGCAGCAATTGTTGCCATGAAGAACGAAAAAGCCATCGCTGCAGATGCATTAATCGGTATCGGCGCCATATACGGCCCCATCAGGCCGCTGACGAACAACATCGGCAGCAATGCGACAATCACGGCCAGCGTCGCGATAATGGTAGGATTGCCAACCTCCGCCACGGCCTCAACGACCGACTGAAGTCGTGTCCGTCCATCGTGCATCTCCCAATGACGCGCGATGTTTTCGACTACCACAATCGCGTCGTCCACGAGGATGCCGATGGAGAAAATCAGCGCAAAAAGACTCACGCGATTAATCGAGAATCCTAGCACCCAGGATGCAAAGATCGTGAGCAACACGGTGGTGGGGATAACAATGGCGGTAACTGCCGCCGCTCTCCATCCAATCGCGAAGGCAATTAGAACAACGATCGAAAATGTGGCCAGTGCAAGATGCAACAAGAGCTGGTTGACCTTTGCATTTGCGCTTCGCCCTTCGTCACGGGTTATGTGAACGGAGACGTCATCAGGTATCAGTCTCCCCTGGAGAGCATCTAATCTTTTACGAATCGTCCGCGCGATGACGACCGCGTTCGATCCTGGTCGCTTGGCGAAGGCGATGGTGACCGCGGGCGTTGTCCTCCACCCACGGGTGGAGCGCTCCACCATGAAAACCTTGTGTTGCGTAGGTGCCGGACCGGTAATGATCTTCGCCACGTCATCGACGTACACAGGCCGCCCGTGACGGGTCGTTAGCTGCAACAGGCCGATATTCGCACCTGGTTCAAGGCTGTGACCTACAACCACGGCATCGAGCTTGCCACTTGAAAATATATTTCCGGCATCGAAGCTTTTGTTCGCCTCGGTGATCCGCGCAACCAGTTGCTGAAAGGTGACGCCGTACAGAGACAGCTTGGCAGGATCCGGCTCAACCCGGATTTCCTGCGGAACGTTGCCCACGATATAGGACAAGCCAATATTTGGAATCCGGATCAGCGCCGTCTGTACCTTACGCGCAATGCGTGACAGATCGGCTTCATTGTATTTCCGCGCTGCCTCGGGCCTTGGGGTGAGCGTTGCAACCACAATCGCAACATCGTTGATCCCACGTCCGACTATGATCGGTGGTGGAATCCCAATTGGCAGTCTCGCGATATTGGCGTTGATATGATTGGACACCTGTAGCACGGCATCCTGCTCACGTGTGCCGATATGAAATTCGGCGCTGACCATCACCTGATCATCCTGCGTCTGGCTGTAGACGTGCTTGACGTCAGGAATCGATTTTAAAATTGTCTCCAGAGGTTTGGTAACCAACTCAACCGCATCCGCCGCCTTCAAGCCGTTCGCGACAACGGAAACATCGACGATCGGCGCCTTGATCTGGGGATCGTCCTCGCGCGGAATAGAGCCAAGGGCCAAGAAGCCGGCAAGCACAGACGCCATAATCAGCAAAGGCGTCAGCTTTGAGCGGATAAAAGCGCTGGTGATCGCCCCAGAAATACCTAACTTCATTCTTCAGCCTTGGGCTCGACCAAGACATCACCTCGACGGAGTCCGGAGAGAATCTCGATGCCATTCGGCATTTGCGGGCTCGGCCGGGCGGCCCCCCGCTGAACGGGCACATCAATCACCGCGCCGGTTTTCTCCCGCACCAGCGCGTAATCCGATCCGGACAAGGTTAGGATATATGACGCTGGTATGACAATGGCACGATGCTTCTGTGCAGGAAGCAAGACCGCTACCTTGATTCCAACGAAGCGATCCGGCAGGTCGGGTACGCTGGCATAGGAAATAACTCGTCCGTCGCTGATCGCCGGTTTGATTTCGTCGATCCGGCCGAACATAGTGTGATCGATGCCGAGTTCCGAACCGTCGACGCGGATCAACGCACCCTTTTTTACAAAACGCGTATAACGTTCTGGTACGGCAAGCCGAATCCGGAAGGGTGCCTCGGCGATCTCGGCGACGATGTCGCCCGGCATCATCACACTGCCTGCCGAAATAGGCGTGTGAATGACAAGCCCGGCATGCGGCGCCAACACCGCGCCTTGCGCGATCTCCCGCGCAATGGTCTCGTGCTGCGCAATATCGCTGGCTAGCGTGCTTTCGGCGACATGCAGCGCCGACCGTGCCTGATCGAACGCAGATTGCGAAACTGCCCCCACGCCAATCAAGCGCTGTACGCGGGTGAAGTTCTGTTGGGCTTCAAGCCGCTGCGCTTCCGCTCCCTTGATTGCTGCGGCCAACGCAGCTTGGCGGCTCAGTAATGTCGAGTCGGCAACAATGGCGAGTTCTTCACCAGAACCGACAAAATCACCTTCCCTGACGTCGAGTTTTTGTACAGTTCCGGCGATCCGCGCGCGCGCTGGCAGGACGCGTACGCCTTCTACCGTTCCAAAAACAGGAGCTAACTCAGTAACCTGTCGCTCCTGCACAATGAACTTCTGCTGGGCCGCCAGCGCGCTACCACAATGGATCGATGCCAGCGCGGTGACGAGCATCCAGAAAGCCCCGTGAGCCATGCGCTGCACGGTAATAGGCGCGGGAAACGATCGCAACATTTTCACTTGCTGATGCGGGGACGCGTCAGCGCCGTTCCACGATCTTGCCGCTGGAAGGATCCAGCGTAATTGTCGGTAATGCGACCTGCCTCCATGCCACAAGGCCGCCGGATAGGTGGCCGGCGATCGGGACACCAGCTTTCATACATTTGGCGGCGGCGACCGCTGAACGTTTTCCGGAGCCGCATTGCAGAACGATGGGCT
Source organism: Pseudomonadota bacterium (assembly GCA_021829055.1). Classification (GTDB taxonomy): domain Bacteria; phylum Pseudomonadota; class Alphaproteobacteria; order Acetobacterales; family Acetobacteraceae; genus Acidiphilium. The sequence continues at coordinate 3,851 of JAJZCS010000005.1, read as the reverse complement.
GTCCTGGATTCCGTGGCATGAAGGCGGGATCGAACGAGGATAAGGGCGCCAGCAACGCCCCGTGGATGCGTGCGCTGGCAAATTCATCAGGCTCACGGACATCAACGAGTACGACCTCGTTGTTATTGAGCATGACCGCTAATTCGCGCGGTGCAATTTCCCTTAACACGCTCTTATCAGTCGTCATTATGGAGTCCTTTCAGGATCATCGATATGTTTACCAGTTGGGTTTTTGCTTATCGCGTTAGGGCAATAAATCGTGAACAGCGTCTCGAGCAAACGTCGGGCCACATCATCTGCCAAACGGTACTTGATCGTTTGGGCCTCTCGCCTGGTTGCGACCAGTCCGTCTCGCCGCAACAGCCCGAGGTGCTGGGACATTGTCGAAATCCGCAAGCCAAGCCCCGTGGCCAGATCGCCAACGGTCCGCTCACCTCCGAATAACTGGCACAAAATCATCAGCCGGTGTGGATTGGCGAGCGCTTTCAACATATCCGTTGCGGCGGATGCCTGCAGGGCCATTGCGTCAGCATCGAATTTCATACTTGCGTATATACAAAATATCGAATATACTGTCAACTCAGTTATAGACTGAGGGCATTCTGCGACAACGCCAGCAGCAAAGACCACGGCTCAATAAACGCCGCTAGAACGGAGGACAGGCTCATGGCAGAAATCACTGTTCTTGGTGCCGGGTTGGGTGGTACCCTTATGGCCTATGAATTGGCAGGCCAACTCCGTGCTGAAGACAACCTCACCCTCATCAGCAAGCAGCCGGTATATCAGTTCTATCCACCCAACCCGTGGGTTGCGATGGGATGGCGTCGACGCAAAGAGATCGAAATCGACCTTAAACCGGCAATGCAACGCAAAAATATCAACTTCATTACCATTCCTGCCGCTCGCGTCGATCCCAAGACAAAGTCGATCCAACTTACCAATGGTGTGAAACACGGTTATGACTACCTTGTCGTCGCCACTGGCCCCGAACTTGCGTTTGATGAGGTCCCGGGCCTCGGCCCGGATGGCTACACTCAGTCCATTTGTGAAACCGGTCACGCTGAGGCGGCGTTTGAAATGTTTGAGCGATTCTGTCAGAATCCTGGCCCGGTGGTCATTGGCGCCGTCCAGGGGACGTCCTGTTTTGGTCCAGCCTATGAATTCGCGCTGATTCTCGACACCGAACTGCGCAAGCGTAGAATCCGTGATCAAGTTCCGATGACTTTTGTCACGCCAGAGCCCTATATTGGTCACCTCGGGCTTGACGGTATTGGAGATACCAAAGGCCTCCTGGAAAGCGAATTCCGCAACCGGCACGTAAAATGGATCACTAACGCACGCGTCACGGGTGTCCAACCCAATGTCATGGCTATCGAAGAACTCAACGAGGACAGCTCCCTAAAAACCACCCATGAACTACCTTTTTCCTACAGCATGATGATGCCCGCGTTTCGTGGCGTGCCTGCAATATTCGGCATCGAAGGTCTGGTTAACGCGCGTGGCTTTATGCTTACAGACTCCTACCAGCGGAATCCGACCTACCCCGACGTGTTCTCGGTTGGCGTATGTATCGCGATTCCTCCGGTGGGTAAGACTTCAGTCCCAGTCGGCGTCCCAAAAACAGGGCACACGATCGAGTCGATAGTCGCGGCGACTGCACGGAATATCCGTCTACTTCTTCGCGGACGCGAGCCAGACGCCAGACCAACCTGGAATACCATCTGTCTTGCCGACTTTGGCAGCGGCGGCATCGCTTTCGTTGCCCAGCCTCAAATCCCGCCTCGCAATGTCAACTGGGCCGCACAAGGCAAATGGGTGCATCTCGCAAAAGTTGCCTTTGAGCGATATTTCCTTCGCAAGATCAAGGCAGGAACCAGCGAACTATTTTTCGAACGTTATCTTCTCAAACAGCTCAATATTCCGAAGACATACCCTACGAACGTTTAATGAGAAGGCCGGCCGAGCCGGAATCTATTATGACTGACGCAACGTTAACATTGGTATGTCCTGCATGCGGCACGATCAACCGGATCCCCGCTGCGCGAGTAGGCGCGTCGCCCAGGTGCGGAACCTGCCATGCGGCGATCTATACCGGCCACCCCGTGGACGTCAACGCCGCAGGTTTCGATCGTCATGTCAAACACGATCAGGTGCCGGTTCTAGTCGACGTTTGGGCACCGTGGTGCGGTCCCTGCCGCACAATGGAACCAACGTTCATCGAAGCCGCGAGGCGCCTTGAGCCGGCATTTCGGTTACTCAAGCTTAATGCCGACGACGCTCCCGAAATTTTAGGCCGCTACGGAATCCGTTCGATCCCAACCCTGCTGCTATTCGATCATGGCTTGTTGCGCGCGCAGCAAGCGGGGGCGGCACCCGCGGACCGAATTGTCAGTTGGGCGCGCGCCCGGAGCGCAGCGACAGCGTGAGTTTTACCATTTTTAATAAAAGGAGCAAAAAATGACTATCGATAGCGCGGTTCTCTCTTTCGCCGGTCTTGTCGTTCTGCTGGGGTTACTGTTGGGCTGGCTTGTGAGTCCATACTTCTATCTCATCTCGGCCCTCGCTGGCCTAAACCTGACCCAAGCCGGAATCACGGGTTTCTGCCCAGCCGCCATGATCTTCAAAAGACTCGGCATAAAACCCGGTTGCGCCTTCAAATAGTGACGGTTCTCCGGTGGTGATGCCAAAAGCAGCACCAGCCTAACCCGCATTTCTCATGCGTGCTTCTGACGGCTCGGTTGGCGCGGCGGTGCCGGCGGTCGAAGACGTCCGAGACGGCTGTGCGGACAACATTGGCGTGATTCGGACGAGCGTTGCCGGTGCCGTCCCGGAGTACGGCGGTTTTTCGGGGGGTATGGCATCTTGCGGTGTCCGGGTCGTGTCAGGCGAGGGCGTTTTGAAGCAAGGCGTGGGCGAGGCCGAATTCGTATTGCCGGGAAAATGGGCTGAGGCCATGGCGACGCGGATCCGGCGCAGCACGCAGAGCAGCACATAGGCCATGGAGACCAACCAGAGGCGCAACTGGTTGGCGCGCATGGTGGCCGCCGAGGCGCGGTCGGCGAAGAGGTCGAGCTGGCCACTTCACTCTTTTATCCGGTTCTCCATCTCGCCGCGGGCGCAGTAGATCGCCTCGTAGAGGTGGACACCTCCATCAACCACATGGGCGGCTTCATCTGCCGTGTGGTTTTAGCGGTGTGCCGGCGGTGAACGCCTGAGGTGCGAGAGTTGGCCGGAGTATGGCCGATTTCCGGTCATTTCGGTCTTTCGACCTTGGGTATTGTGGCGATTTCCCGTCACCTGGGCGCAGCTATCCTGTCGCTGCCCGGGTCTCGTGGAAGATCAGGCAGTTCATGTTGCAGGCCAGATTGGCGAGGGTGATCCCGGCCTCGGCGTGGCGGATACCGATGGTGCGAATGAACAGGCCCTTTTTTGCCTTTTGGTGCGCGAACACAGGCTCGACGCCGGCACGGACCTTGGCCGTGGCGGCGTTGCCTTCGCGGTGCGCTCAGGCATCGGCCGCCCCTTGGGTTTACGACGGTGGATGCGGCTGACCTTGCCCTGCCGGCGCAGCCAGCGCTCGTTGGCCTGGCTGCGGTAGGCGCTATCGGCCCAAACCTCCGAAGCGGTGTTGTCGTTGGTGACCACATCCCTGAGCAGGCGTCCGTCGGTGACCTTGCCCTTGCGGATGACGCCGAAGGCGCGGCCGATCAAGGTCGTGCTCTTATAGCAAGCCGGGGATCGCGATGTCGGGCTGCGGCTTACCATCAGCGGTCGGCCGTGCCTTGGCCGGTTCGTCCGGCCAGATCTCGTCGGCGCTCTTGCCCTCCTTCACCGCGGCTCTTTCGGCCCGG
>JAJZCS010000168.1 GCA_021829055.1 Pseudomonadota bacterium | reverse complement strand
GGGCGACAATTCAAGTGTAAATCGCGTGCTTTTTGCGCGCGTGCGGCAGTTAATCGATCAGGGGCAGGTCAACGCTGCCTCGCTCCTACTCCCTACCCTCGAGAAGCGCGGTGAGAATCCTGGGACGATCGTTGCGCTGTCAGCGGCAATCGAATTTGTCAAAGGCAGGCACGCTCGTGCAAAGGAAATAGTGTCGGACGGCTTAGCTGCATTTCCTGAGAATTCGATTATTCTTTGTTTTAGTGCCGAGATTAGCCTTGAGGAAAAGAATTGGGTTGAAGCGGCGAAGGCCGCTTCCGAGGCGGTCGTTGCAGACCCAAGGAATTCAACGGCTAAGTCGATATTAGGAAGAGCTCTCTTGGAGCTAGGGCATATCGACGACGCTGCGACCTGCTTGCGTGAGGTCCTTGACGAGATGCCTGCTAACTTCCTTGCGCTCGCCGGGCTATGCCGCTCTGCGCCGGCGGAGGCGGAGGACACCTTGCGCAATATATTGCGGGACGGTGATGAAGAGCATTCCGACCGTCCTCAAGATGACCTGAGGCTTCGCCATCTTCTTATCTCGGTACTGATTGAACGGGGAGCCTATACAGAGGCAACTGACCAAATCCGGCGACTTGTAGCCGAAGGTCGCGCTGATCTCGACACGAGTCTCCTAGCCGTCCAAGCAGCCGTAGGAACAGGAAATTGGGACGAGGCCACATTGCTGTTTAGCGACAATACGCGCAGTTTGCCACGCCATGCTTGATCAGGTTGCTAGCGCCCCAGCGTTACACGAAAATATGACGAACGCGGCCGACGTCATAGCGGCGGGGGTGGCTCTTGATGCCGGTAACACCCGCGAGTGCGCAAGGAAGCTTTTCCAGCAAGCGAGTGAGCTGGCTCCATCATGGGATGAGCCGTTGATTAGGCTCGCCCAGAGTTATCGTGCTGATGGTCATGTGGCTGAGGCCAAAGAGCTCTATATCCAAGCTAGCATACGTAATCGTTGGCGGATTGAACCTTTGCTTGCTTATGGAATATTGGCACTACAAAGCAACGACCCGCACGACGCAGTGGGATATCTTTCGCGAGCTACCGATCTTAATCCCACCAACCATCAGGCTTGGCATGGACTTGCGCTTGCGCTCGGTGCGCTCGGACTTCAGGGTGCCGCATTGCGCGCGATGGCCAACGCCGGAAATCTTGCACCTGATATACTTCATTATGCAATTACGTATAATGAACTACGCGACACGGTTGATCATGATCTGATTTTGCAGATCCGAGAGCCGAAGTGGACCACTGCCATTGAGCTCTGTCTTGAAGCCAATGCAGCTCTTAGGCGCGGTGGGGCTGAAGAGGCGATCGCTCTTTTAGAGACTGCGATCGACGTTGAGCCGGATGCGTCTGATATCCTAGCTTTGCTCGGCAATGCGTATTTGGCGAATCAGATGCCAGAAATGGCAGAATTACATCTGCGCAAAGCCCTTCTCCGTGCGCCCGAAAACATCGATATCGCCAATGATCTAGCTGTCGCACTTGGCCGACAGTATCGTTTTGGCGATGCTTCCGATATATTGAATAAATTAGATATTCCCGCAAACGCGAGCTCTACGATATTATTAAATCGCGCTACGATCAGAGCATCAGCTGGCGATCTCGCAGGAAGTGCAAGGGACATCAAAGCGGCAACCCCCAAAGCCAATGACCGGTCTCGGCTGCGAGCTGAATGTTCCTTAATTCCGTATCAAAGCAATGCGACCGCGGAGCTTCTTCTGGACTCGACCCGAAAACTCGCCGCGACATTGCCCGAAGACTGCGAACCACTGATGAAGCCCTCTGTTGTTGATCCTGATCGTCCACTTCGAATCGGCCTACTGTCTCATTCTCTGCGACAACATCCTGTAGGATGGCTCACATTTGCCGGTCTGGAAAATTTAGATCGAGATGCATACGAGCTCTATTGTTTTGGTCACTTCGCTGCAGGAGATCCATTTGCGCAGCGGCTTGCACGACGTGCGCACAAATGGCAAGACCGAATCACAAAATACGAGGCGGAGATTGCCTCAAATATTGCCGATTGTAATATCGATATTCTTATTGACTTGAGTGGCTTTGGTGACAATGGATTGATTGGAAGTTTGGCGTATCGCCCGGCGCCCGTCCAAATAAAATGGGTTGGCTCACAGGCGTCTACAACTGGCATGAAGCGTGTTGACTGGTTCATTACGGATCGATGGGAGACCCCGGAGGGGTTTGATCAATATTATACGGAACAGCTATTACGGTTGCCGGACGGCTATGTCTGCTATTCTCCTCCCCCAACGTCGCCGCCTGTCAGCAATTTGCCGGCTCTTGCAAACGGTCATGTCACCTTTGGCTGCTTCAATAATCTGACAAAACTGACCGATGAGACATTATCGCTCTGGGGACGGATCCTTGAACAGGTCGATAACGCCCACCTGCTCCTCCGCTGCCCGCAATTTTCTGAAGATGGAATTCCTGAGCGCTTCATCTCTCGAGCGCATGCTCTTGGAGTTGATACGAGTCGGGTCGAATTGCGCGGTCGAGCTCCGCATCCAGAATTCATCGAAGGCTATAAGGACGTTGATATCGCACTAGATCCATTCCCGTATTCAGGTGGGCTAACGACATGCGAATCGATGTTTATGGGGGTGCCTGTCATCACTTTGGCTGGTGATTTCTTCGCCGCACGTCATTCGGTGAGCCACCTTTCGAACGTGGGCCTGACGGATTGCGTTACAGAGAGTCCGGAACAGTATATCGATCGTGCCGTTGCCATGTCCTCGGATCTGGAAGCGCTAGCCGCACGTCGGGCTCGATTGCGCGAACAGATGCTCACGAGTCCCCTCTGTGACGCGAAGCGTTTTGGTCGTAATCTCGGTGCCGCGTTGCGCTATGCGTGGCAGGATTATTGTCGTAACGGCTGCCGGGCTTGATCAATCGCCGCAACTGTGGTGCTGACGCGGGATGATCCAATTTTCCGCCTGCGTCGGCCGAACAAGGCCGGCGGCTACTTTCGCTATGGCTGCCCGGGCTCGCGCTCTTCGTGCCGCTGGCCATGATGTGATTTCGCTATCGATCGGCGAGCCCGACCTTCCAACCCCACCGCATGTCGTTGATGCCGCACACCGTGCCGCACTCGGCGGGCAGACACGCTACCCCCCTATCGCTGGAACCGATGCGCTGCGCTGCGCCGCAGCACGGAAATTCGAACGCGATCAGGGTTTGCCGGCAACACCAGCTGACGTTCTTGTCACAAATGGCGGCAAGCAGGCGATATTTGACGCCGTGATGTCGGTCATCGATCCTGGCGATGAAGTGCTTATTCCCGCGCCTTGCTGGGCAGGCTACATCCAGGTGGTTGAATTCGCCGGTGGTATCCCGGTGTTCATCGATTGCCCCGCCGAAGCAGGATTCCGCGTGGATGCTGCCACCCTCGCGGCAGCTATCGGGCCAAGGACGAAGCTCCTTGTTCTCAACTATCCAAACAATCCGTCCGGCGCGATTGCCGATGCGGCAATGCTTATCGGCATCGCCGATGTGCTTCGTCGGCATCCTCATGTACTGACAATTTCGGATGATATTTACGAGCACCTCATTTTCGAAGGCGCGTACCTGACATTGGCGGCCGCTGCTCCAGATCTCGCTGGGCGCGTGCTGACTATGTCCGGCGTATCGAAATCCTATGCGATGACCGGCTGGCGCCTTGGCTTCTGTACCGGTCCGCGTGACTGGCTAGCGGCAATGACGCTGGTTCAGGGGACTGCCACTGCGGGTGTTTCGACCATTAGCCAGGCGGCTGCTGTTGCGGCGCTAGACGGCCCGCAGGATCTTCTCGAGGAACGACGTACGATTTATCGTCGACGCCGCGATCTTGTTCTAGGTGCGCTGGCCGGTGCGCCTGGCCTTACCTGTTCCCGCCCAGAGGGAGCTTTCTACGCCTTCCCGTCGATCACCAGTCTATTGGGTTGCCGGACCCCGAGCGGCCGAATACTTGGCAATGATGAGGATGTGGCGAATGCCTTACTAGATGAGGCTTTGGTCGCTACGGTTCCGGGCACCGCGTTTGCAATGCCAGGTCATATCCGGCTTTCGACGGCTGCATCCGATGCCCTTCTGGAAGAGGCCTGCGAGCGCATTCTACGATTTTGCATAACGACATGTAACCATTAATTTAGGGTTTGTGGGGGTTCATCGTGAGTTGATGACGGCTGCGGCGAGGTGGATCATTGGCTGGAAGCTCTGGTCTGTTTTGCAGGCGCGCAGGGCGATGCGTTTGAACTCCTTGAGCTTGCAGAAGAAATTCTCGATCAGATGACGCCATTTGTAGGTTTCGTGGTCGATTTTCAGCTTCAGTGCCCGGGCCGGGTGCTGGGAAATGACGATCCTGGCGCCTCTTTCGTTGAGTTCTGCGACCAGAGCGTTGCTGTCGAATGCCTTGTCTGCGATCAATCCACCGAATTCGACGTTGTCGATCAGTGGCGGGACCTCGATGCTGTCATAGCGATTGCCCGGCATGAGACGAAAGCGCACAAGGTTGCCCAAGGCATCCGTCAGCGCCAGAATTTTGGTTGTCATGCCACCTTTGGAACGGCCTATGGCCTGGCTTTGAGTCCCCCTTTTGCGCCCTGGCCGTGACGGTGGACCTTGACGATCGTGGCGTCGACCATGGCGTATTCCATGTCGGGTTCATCAGATACCGCGTCGAAAATCCGTTTGAAAACATCAGCGCGGCGCCAGTCGTTGAACCGGCGGTAGGCCGTGCTCCAGTTGCCAAACATCGAAGGCAGATCACGCCACGGACTGCCAGTACGGACAATCCAAAGCACCGCTTCCAGAAACAGCCGATTGTCCCGGCCGCAGCGGCCGGGGTCACTCGCCTTGCCAAGACAATGCGGTTCTATCCTCGCCCATTGGGCGTCCGTCAGTACAAATCGTTCCATTCACAGCGTGAATCACAGCCACCCCCAAATGGGAATCCTAAATCCCCACATGCCCTAGAGCGTTTTCGACCGTATTGAATTGATGGGGGGAATTCCCGCTGGCGTGGAATTCTGGGTCAGAATCCGTGCTGGTGAAGGAGGCTGGCATGGATGGGATACCCTCTCTCGATTGATTTGCGCGTGCGGATTCTGGCTGCTGATCGGCTCCTTCTGAGTGATCCGGGATCTATTTTAGAGCAGCTGGACACCCGCATTAACC
>JAJZCS010000167.1 GCA_021829055.1 Pseudomonadota bacterium | reverse complement strand
GGAGCAGAGGGGGCTGTTTATCCGCACCATCGGCATCAAACGCGCCGAGGCCAGGATCACGCTGACCAACCTCGCCTGCAACATGCACCGCCTGATCTTCCACGCGCGACGGGCAGCGATGGGATGGCTGTGCCCCGAACGCAGAAAAGCCGCCAGAAACCGGCACTCTGCTGAACCAGAAAGCTCGCGATCACGCCAAATCCCACACCCTCCATCCAAATCCACTCAGATCATGGAGTTGATGGAGGTGCCCATCTTCCAACCGGTTTCCAATCAATCAACCCGGACAGCGCCTCCAGCGCAGAGGCACCACGCGGTGGTTCCACAAAACCAAGCCGCTCCTGGCCACTCCGACGTTGCGCCACCAATCCTCTCCATCCCCAAACATCAACAGAGAATCAGTAATTCACCCCGCCGTCCATACCCATCCGCACACAGGTCTCATAAAGGCCATCTTGGAAGCGCAAAACACAAAACATCAATAAACGGCGGACGGACCTATTGCTATTTGCGGAATATTCGCGTTGTGGTTTTGTCGTGCCTGAAAACATGTCGACGCAATCGCGTTCCGCTGCGGACGTGCGGCGCATGCCTATGCCGATGGGCTAAGACTATCGGCAGAAGACGGTCTTCTGGATTCGACTTCCGCTTCCCGGCCACGCTGAAAATCCTTGCTGAACTGTAGCGTCGGCTCAGCGAGAGATCAGCGCGTCACCACACCAACGGGGCACCTAGGCATCGCCCCACCACCTGCACCACGGCACCTTCATGCCACGTGCCGCACGGAATGAGACTTTCATATGGAAGGCAATAATTGCGATTTAAGAGAAGACGGTCAATGATGATCTTCATCTCCGAAAGGGATGTTCAGCCCAAACGACAGCACTGGCGGCACATAATACGCCGGGGGCGGTGGTGGGGCATAATAGGCCGGCGGCGGCGGTGCATAATAGACCGGTGGCGGTGGCGCATAGTAAGCAGGGGGCGGAGCCACCCAGCGCGGTCCCCAGCCATCGTCATTCTGCTCATGGCGCCATCCGTCATGTCCCCATGGCGGATCTGCTTGTGCAACGCCGACTGTACCGGCCACGCTGAGGCCGATTAGGCCTGCAGCTATAATCATAAGAAAACGCTGTGCTCCAAGCATCTTTAACCTCCGTAGAACCTCCGTAGCATGCGAGCAAATCTTGAGTATAAAAATGGCAGACTCGCGGCATTTTCCCGTACAGCATCATGTCTTTCCAAGAATTCATCAAAACTATAGCTATGCGAGACCATCCCCGAAAAGGTGCTTGCAGATTTTCCCAAAGATGCGTCATAAACGCACAACCCAATAGGGAACTTCTCCAAACTGCAATGAAGAAACGCCTTCGCACTGTAATCGTACCGCTTCTTTTCCTCGGCTTGACCGTATATTTCGGCATTAACGCCATACGTGGCTCGCGTGGCTTGCGCGCGCAAATAGTGGATCGGGGGATGCTTGCTGACGCCCAGACGAGGCTGACGGGTGTCCAAGCACGACGGGTTTTCTGGCAGGCAAAGGTGGATGGTCTCCGTGACTCCGGGATAGAGGCAGATATGCTGAATCTACGCGCTAGGGAAGTTCTCAATTTAGCGAATCCAGCAGACCTGGTTTTACCATTGCATCGCGCCACACGCCCAGCGCCCCAGAAATAACGCGGCCGACGTATAAGGAGTGATGCATTAGATGCGCAGCTTAACTGCCTTCTATGCAACAATCTTACCAAGACGCGATTCTTGAGCGCCATGTGCGGGCTGCGGCCAGCGTTTTCGTCGGCCGTTAACTACATTAAGGTTAACATTTACAAAGAATTGATTCTCCCTCAAAAAATATCTCCTCATCTTGCCATTTTTGAGCCAACGTTTAGACGTCACCCAAGAAAAAGACGCGGCGAGAGGTCCTGCGCTCGCCGCCTCAGGACGGAGGAACCCGATGGCCGCACGAGACGTGAAACCGGCGCGAAACGCTTCGAACAAGGTCAAAAAATCGACGTCGACCGCCGCGATGACGCGCGACGAGCTGTTCGCTGCATATGAGAAGATGCTGCTGATTCGGCGTTTTGAGGAAAAGGCGGGGCAATTATATGGCATGGGGCTGATCGGTGGGTTCTGCCATTTGTATATTGGCCAGGAAGCCGTTGTCACGGGCATGCAATTCGCTATTCAGCCTGGCGACCAAGTGATCACCTCTTACCGTGACCATGGTCACATGCTTGCGTGCGGCATGGACCCGACAGGAGTTATGGCCGAGCTCACTGGCCGGTCGGGCGGTTACTCACACGGTAAGGGGGGGTCGATGCACATGTTCAGCAAGGAGAAGGGCTTTTATGGCGGGCACGGTATCGTTGGCGCGCAGGTATCACTTGGTACCGGCCTTGCGTTCGCTAATCATTACCGCGGCAATGATCGTGTTTGCCTCACGTATTTTGGTGAGGGGGCATCGAACCAAGGGCAAGTCTTCGAGAGTTTCAACCTTGCGGCGCTGCTGAAGCTTCCCGTGGTGTATGTTATAGAAAATAACCGTTACGGCATGGGTACCAGCGTCGAGCGTGCCTCAGCCTCGCGGGACCTGAGCCGGAATGGCGCGCCATGGCAGATACCCGGCATGCAAGTAGATGGCATGGACGTCATGGCGGTGAAGGCAGCTGGCGCGGAAGCGGTGGCACACTGTCGTGGTGGCAATGGGCCCTTCCTTCTGGAGATGAAGACGTACCGTTATCGGGGCCACTCAATGTCTGATCCAGCCAAATACCGAACACGCGAAGAAGTGCAGAAAATGCGTAGTGAGCATGATTGTATCGACCTCGCGCGCACGGAGCTGGAGGTGCGAGGCGTTACGGATGAGCGACTTAGATCGATTGATGATGCCGTCAAAAAGCGGATTCAAGAAGCGGCAGATTTTGCCCAGACGAGTCCGGAACCCGACGAATCAGAGTTGTGGACCGACATCTTGGTGGAGAATTGACCATGGCAACCGAGCTTCTGATGCCAGCGCTTTCACCAACCATGACCGAGGGCAAGCTCGCAAAATGGCTCAGATCGGTAGGCGACAATGTCAAGGCCGGCGACGTGGTTGCTGAAATCGAGACGGACAAGGCAACGATGGAGGTCGAGGCTCCCGACGAGGGTGAGATTCTGCAGATCTTGGTTCCTGAGGGTACCGAGAACGTCTTGGTGAATGCGCCTATTGCATTGATTGGGAGCAACCATGAGGGGATCGAGACGGCCTCTGCTGTAAAAAACGCGCCGCTTCCAAAAGCAACGCAAGCACCAAAAAATCCAACTATTACAGAGGCAAAGCCAGTTCGAGTAGCGACTCCCAAATCTCCCGAGGACTGGGGAGAGACTGCAGAGATAACCGTTCGTGAGGCTTTGCGCGATGCTATGGCTTTGGAAATGCGTCGTGATCCCGACGTGTTTCTTATCGGCGAAGAAGTCGCGCAGTATCAGGGGGCCTACAAGGTCAGTCAGGGATTACTTGAAGAGTTCGGCGAAAAACGCGTGGTGGACACCCCAATCACAGAGCATGGATTCACTGGCTTGGCAGTTGGCGCAGCAATGGCTGGCCTTCGTCCCATCGTCGAGTTCATGACCTTTAATTTCGCCATGCAGGCCCTTGACCAAGTCGTCAACTCTGCCGCTAAAACGCTGTATATGTCTGGTGGTCAGATGGGTTGCCCGATCGTTTTCCGAGGACCCAATGGGCCTGCTGCGCGTGTCGCCGCGCAGCATAGTCAGTGCTTTGCCTCTTGGTATGCCCACTGTCCGGGCTTGAGAGTGGTTGCGCCTTGGTCCGCCGCGGACGCGAAAGGGCTACTTCGCGCGGCCATTCGAGACCCGAACCCGGTAATTTTTCTTGAGAACGAGATTCTCTACGGCCACAAGCACCCGTGCCCAATACATGAAGACTTTGTTCTTCCGATTGGCAAGGCTAAGGTGGAGCGTGTTGGCGCAGATGTTACCGTTGTCGCCTTTTCGATGATGGTCGATACAGCCCTGAAAGCCGCGGAGGTACTTCAGGAACGAGGGATTTCGGTAGAGGTCATCAATTTGCGTACAATCCGTCCGTTAGATGTTGAAACGATTGTGAACTCAGTGCAAAAGACTAACCGTCTTGTCAGCGTCGAGGAAGGTTGGCCGTTTGCTGGTATCGGCGCCGAAATTGTCGCGCAAATCACGGAACACGCCTTCGATTGGCTTGATGCGCCGCCGACACGCGTAACCGGACTTGATGTTCCAATGCCTTATGCAGCTAATCTCGAAAAATTAGCTCTTCCTCAAGAAGAGTGGGTAGTTGAGGCTGTAACGAAACTATTCTGAGGTAGGAGCGAAAAATGGCAACGAACATTCTTATGCCGGCACTATCACCGACCATGACCGAGGGTATCTTGGCAAAATGGCTTAAGAAGGAAGGTGACACGATTAAAACCGGTGACGTTATCGCGGAAATTGAGACCGACAAGGCGACAATGGAAGTCGAGGCTTCCGATGATGGAGTGCTCGCTAAGATTCTTGTCGCCGAAGGAAGTGAAGCGGTTCCTGTAAATGCTCCGATCGCAATCTTGGCAAGAGAGGGCGAAGACATTGCCAATGGAGAATCAGCGAGCACCAGTGTAGCCGGTATGATGTCAAAGTCGCCAGTTTCCGAGGCTACTCGAACGGCAACCACTTTTCCGTCCGCACCACCATCAGTATCGGACGCGGACACTAAGAGACAGACTGACGATAATAGTCGAATTTTCATATCGCCACTGGCACGACGTATGGCTCATCAGGCGGGTATCAATTTGCGGGATTTGGTCGGGTCCGGTCCAAAGGGCCGTATTGTCAAGGCGGATGTCGAGGCTACTCGTAGTAAGCTCGTGCAACCGGTGCCGACCGGCGCTGGTGTCTTAACAACGGAGCCGCACGTCCAGTTGGTGGACGCCGGATCCATAGTGCTTAAGGCGTCGGACGTTTTGGTTCCCCATGATGTGGTCCCGCACTCGGCGATGCGGAAAACCATTGCGAAGCGCATGCAAGCAGCGAAGGAAACGATCCCCCATTTCTATCTTTGGGTCGATATCGATATAGATGGATTGTTGAAGCTGCGAGCCGAGCTTAATGCCCAGGCTCCGAAAGATGGACTGGGAGTTTATAGTCTTTCTGTTAACGACTTTCTGATAAAGGCGGCCGCACTATCGCTGCGGCGTATTCCCGAG
>JAJZCS010000166.1 GCA_021829055.1 Pseudomonadota bacterium | reverse complement strand
GATGATCCGATAAGCCCAATAATCCCGCCTGATGCAGCCCGCCTCCATTCAACCCGTCGACTCAAATCTACCGCAATTTGTCCAGGGTTCTTGGAGGGGCCCATCTTCAGACCCTCAAACCAGCCCAATCAGACGGTTCTTCGAGGTGTCCAACCTTACCGCCGTGCTGGTACGCAAAGTGTTCTATCGTTGCTTCGCCAACTGCCGTCGTCTCGCCAGTTATGTCGGTATCGTGCCCATGGCCCTACCAAAGCGGCGGTATGGATCGCGACCGGAGCATCAGTCGCGCGGGCAACCCACGGGCGCGCACCATGCTTATCCAACTCGCCTGGTTGTGGCTGCGCTACCAGCCCGGTAGCGCGCTCGCCCAGACCACACCGATATCGACCGCACAGCCGTCTCAGATGCCGTCGACCGCCGGCACCACCGCGCCAAGCAACTTATCAGAAGGCCGTGTGAGAAAAACATCTAGGGAAAATCAGCCGCGCATTTTTGTGGGCGCCGACGCGTGACCCTGGGCATCGCAACGCCGTCGCCCGTGTGCAAGAAACGAAGGTCCAGAAGGTAACCACCCCGCTTAAGGCCGGAATTTTACCCGCGGAAGCCTTCGATGCCATCAGGCCAAAGCCGAACTCATTGTGGACCGGCTCCGTGCTCCAGAGTTTGAAGCAGGCCGACCTACCCCCCAGATTCCAATTTTTCACGCCTGTCCTGATGCCTCCGCGGCCCTCGGGTCACCTCATTTTCTCAAAAAGATTCCAGGTCGAATATGCTAAAAAAAGCATTTCCCGACCTGTTGAAGATCGGGAAATGCTCTTCTGGACCATCCCAGATGTTAGGTGCCACTCGTTCGGAAAACGAGCAAATGCAATAGGCCGCCTTAGCGTCGGGCAGACGAGCGTGCGGCAGGCTGGCCCGAGAGAACCCGGACCATGGTCGACCCCAGAGACGCAGGACTGTCCGCGACGTGAATACCCGCTTGTTGCATCGCCTCGATCTTCGCAGCAGCGGTGTCCCGGCCACCTGAAATCACCGCACCCGCATGTCCCATCCGCCGGCCTGGCGGAGCCGTCGCGCCCGCAATGAATCCTACAACCGGTTTTTTTACTTTGTTTCGAGCCAAAAATTCCGCCGCGTCGATTTCGCTCGGCCCACCGATTTCACCGATCATGATCATGGCCTCCGTCTCGTCGTCCGCGAGAAACATTTCCAGCACTTCGATGAAGTCCAACCCTTTCACAGGATCGCCACCAATTCCTACGCAAGTCGACTGCCCTAGACCGGCCGCCGTTGTCTGGGCAACCGCCTCATACGTCAACGTCCCAGATCGCGATACAATGCCGATTTTGCCTCGCCGATGAATGTGGCCCGGCATAATCCCGATCTTGCACGCATCGGGCGTGATCACGCCGGGGCAGTTTGGACCGACCAGAGTGGACTTCGATCCACAAAGTGCCCGCTTCACACGTATCATATCGAGGACAGGAATTCCCTCGGTGATGCAAACGATCAGCGGCATCTCAGCGTCTATTGCCTCGAGAATCGCATCGGCCGCAAAGGGCGGAGGTACATAAATCGCCGTCGCATTAGCTCCTGTCGCTTCTCGGGCAGCAGCCACCGTGTCGAAAACCGACAAGTCAAGGTGGCGTGTGCCCCCCTTCCCAGGCGTCACGCCACCAACCACCTTGGTACCGTAGGCGATCGCCTGCTCCGAATGGAATGTTCCCTGCGCACCCGTGAACCCTTGGGTAATCACGCGTGTATTTTCATCGACGAGGATCGCCATTATGCAGCCTCCTTAACCGCGGCCACAATCTTTTGCGCCGCATCCGCCAAATTATCCGCCGCGATGATCGGTAATCCCGACTTCGCCAGAATGTCCTTGCCAAGCTGCACATTCGTGCCTTCCAGCCTAACGACAAGGGGCACCGACAGCGACACTTCACGGGCCGCCGCAACAACCCCTTCGGCAATCACATCGCAACGCATGATACCACCGAAGATGTTGACCAGGATCCCTTCAACATTGGGGTCAGAAAGGATGATCTTAAATGCCGCCGTTACTCGCTCCTTGGTAGCCCCACCGCCAACATCAAGGAAATTCGCCGGTTCGGCACCGTAAAGCTTGATGATATCCATCGTTGCCATTGCCAAGCCTGCACCATTGACCATACAGCCAATTGACCCATCAAGGGCAACGTAGTTTAAATTGTACTTTGCCGCTTCGAGCTCTTTGGGATCTTCCTCTGACTCGTCGCGCAATTTCTCCAGATCGGGATGCCGGTACAATGCATTGTCATCGAAACTTACCTTGGCATCGAGAGCGACGACCTCGCCGCTCCCC
Organism: Pseudomonadota bacterium; assembly: GCA_021829055.1. Lineage (GTDB taxonomy): Bacteria > Pseudomonadota > Alphaproteobacteria > Acetobacterales > Acetobacteraceae > Acidiphilium. The sequence continues at coordinate 2,890 of JAJZCS010000166.1, read as the reverse complement.
GTCACCACTAGCGGATTAATCTCGACAATCGAGCAATCGAGTCCAACAAACGCCGCGTACATGGCATTAACAAACTTCGTGAAGGCCTTCTGCTGGTTCGCGTCCAGACCTAACCCGAAGGCTAAGCGGCGTGAATGGAAACCAGAAATACCGCTCGCCGGATCCACCGCAACCCGCAAGATTTTCTCTGGATGGCGTGCAGCCACCTCCTCAATCTCCATCCCGCCTTCCGTTGACGCCATAATGACGATCTCGGATTTCGAGCGATCGACCAACAACGAGAGATAAAGTTCACGTTTTATATCGCAGCCCGCCTCGACGTAGACACGGCGGACAACGCGACCGGCGGCCCCGGTCTGCTTGGTTACCAAGGTATGCCCAAGCATGGCCGCCCCCGCCGCACCTGCCTCTTCCGTGCTCCGCGCTAACCGCACGCCGCCCTTACCGGTAGGGTCATCCTTGAAGTGCCCCGCACCTCTTCCTCCGGCATGAATCTGCGACTTCACGACGAAGACGGGACCCGGCAGTTTTGCCGCCGCCGCCACTGCTTCCTCCGCCGTCCACGCCACGTGACCGTCCAATACCGAAACCCCGTAGGACCTCAGCAACTCCTTCGCCTGGTATTCATGGATGTTCATCGAATCTTGTCTTTCACCAGTTCGTTAGAACGTCGCAGGTTGCAGCGACGTGCACATGGAGCGGCGCAGCATCAGATTAGGCTCCGCCGCCCCGACATGAGCAATCAGATCAAGCCAGCGCCACGTGCCCACTTGAATTTCGCGCCGAGCACCGCAACCGGCAGTTCGGTCGAATATGCATAAGTTGGAATCCCGTGCTGATATAGATACTCCGCAGCTTCCTCCACCTCGACGTCGCCGGCAAGTGAAGCCACAATCGGCTTCTCAATGCCTTTGGCTCGCATTTCCTCAACAACCTCGACGATGATCTTAGCAAATACCATCGGCGGCGTAATGATCGTGTGCCAATATCCCAGGATCAGCGCATGAATCCGCGGATCCTCAAGGCCCAGGCGAACCGTGTTCTTGTAGGTGGTTGGCGGTTCACCGCCGGTGATGTCTACCGGGTTCCCGGCTGCACCGAAAGGTGGAATAAACTTACGGAACGCTGCGTCCAGATCCGGCGGCATTGTCATTAGCTTGAGGTCGTTGTCTACACAGGCATCCGACAGCAACACGCCCGATCCGCCCGCTCCCGTAATAATGACGACGTTTTCTCCTTTCGGTGTCGGCAACTTCGGTATACCGCGCGCGAAGTCGAGCATTTCCCGCAGCGATCGGGCGCGGATGACGCCCACCTGCTTGAACACGTCGTCGTAGATTTTATCATTACCCGCGAGAGCCCCAGTGTGCGAGCTCGCAGCCTTCGCGCCTGCGGCCGTCCGCCCTGCCTTAAGAACAACAACTGGCTTTTTCTTCGTCACCCGTCTCGCCACCTCCGCAAAAGAGCGGCCATCCTTGAGGTCTTCAAGATGCTGCGCAATGATATGGGTCTCCGGGTCTTCCTCGAAGAACGTCAGCAGATCATCCTCGTCAAGATCCGACTTGTTGCCAAGGCCGACGATGGCGGACACGCCCATATGAGCGGACCGGCTATATCCGATGATGGCCATACCGATGCCCCCCGACTGGGAAGATAACGCTGCATGGCCGGCAACGTCGTACGGCGTGCAGAAGGTCGCGCAGAGGTGCGCCGGCAAGTAATAGAACCCGTATATATTTGGGCCCATCAGTCGGATGTTGTACTTCCGGCCTATCTCCTGCAGCTCGCGCTGCCCCTCTTCGTTCCCCGTCTCTGCAAAACCCGAGGGAATAAGAACAGCGCCAGGAATCCCTTTCTCACCGCATTCCGTAAGAGCTCCCGCAACGAGTTTCGCGGGGATGGCAAAAACCGCGACGTCAATGTCGCCTGGAACGTCCTTCACCGACTTATAAGCCTTGTGGCCCATAATCTGGTCAGCCTTCGGATGAATCGGATAGATTTTTCCCTGATAGCCGCCATTTATGACGTTTTTCATCACCGAATTGCCGATCTTTCCATCCTCCGCCGAAGCGCCGATCACGGCCACTGCGTTTGGCTTCATGATACGGTTCATCGACTTCAAGATGTCCGCTTTTGCTGGCCGCGGACGGGCAGCTTTCTGCGCAAAATCCAGAACAATACGAACGTCCGCCGCAATAGCTCCTTTGGCGCTTGCAAAGACCGGGTTCAAATCGAGTTCAGCGATCTCGGGAAAATCATCAACGAGGTGAGAAACACGCGAGATCATATCAGCGAGAGCCGCGCGATCCGCAGGCTCCGATCCTCGCACGCCGCGGAGCATTTCCGCGGCCTGGATGCCGTCAATCATACCCATGGATTCTTCGTCAGTGACCGGTGCAAGCCGAAAAGTGATGTCCTTTAGCACCTCAACCAGAACGCCCCCCATACCGAAGGCAACCAGTTTGCCAAAACTATCATCCGTGACGGCCCCGATGATGACTTCCTGGCCACCAGTCAGCATCTGTTGGACCTGAACCCCCTCGATTGCAGCTTTGTCATTATATTTCTTTGCGTTCGCAATAATCGTGTCGTAACCCCGCCGAACCTCTTCCTCCGACTTCATGCCGACGAGCACGCCACCAGCCTCGGTCTTATGAAGAATATCACGAGAAACAATCTTGAGAACGACGGGGAAACCCATGCCCGCCGCTTGCTGCGCCGCTTGGCCTGCCGATGTGGCGAGAGCCTCTCCAGGGACCCGAATCCCATACGCATCGCAGATCGTCTTACCTTCCGGCGCAGTCAGAGCCGACCGCCCGTCACGCTTGGCTTGGTCGATGACCCGGCGGACGGCGGCCTGGTCACCGACCTTCTTCGCCGTTGATGGAGG
>JAJZCS010000165.1 GCA_021829055.1 Pseudomonadota bacterium | reverse complement strand
GGCAAGCGATGTGGACGGCGATGAAATGACACGAGTCATTTGGGGGTTCATTAAATACCAATTCATCCTACCATATCTCGACATCGAACTAAAATATTTCGATCTTGGTATCGAAAACCGCGATGCGACAAACGATCAAGTCACTGTCGATGCCGCCCTTGCTACAAAGAAATACGGCGTCGCCGTCAAATGCGCGACGATCACGCCTGATGAAGCAAGAGTAAAAGAATTCAATCTTAAGCAAATGTGGCGGAGCCCGAATGGTACAATCCGCAATATTCTCGACGGAACAATCTTCCGGGAGCCGATCATCTGCAAGAACGTTCCACGCTTGGTACCCAACTGGTCCGAACCGATCGTGATCGGCCGTCATGCCTATGGGGACATCTACTGCGCAGTGGAAACAAAAATCCCTGCGGCCGGTAAGGTGCTGCTTTCATACCTTCCAGCAGACGGTAGCAAGCCGCTGGTCCTGGATGTACACGATTTCAAAGGCCCCGGCGTGGCGCTCGGTATGCACAACACGAAGGCCTCAATTGAGGGATTCGCCCGCGCCAGCTTCAACTACGCCATTCTACGCAACTTCCCGGTATACCTCTCCACTAAAAATACGATTCTCAAGGCGTACGACGGCATGTTCAAAGATGTTTTCCAGGAAATCTTTGACGCTGAATTCAAGGAGGAATTCGACAAACGCAGTTTGACCTATGAGCATCGGCTGATCGATGACATGGTGGCATCTGCCCTGAAATGGAATGGAGGCTATCTCTGGGCGTGCAAGAACTACGATGGCGATGTCGAAAGTGACATCGTCGCCCAAGGCTTCGGCAGCCTTGGCTTAATGACGTCAGTTCTGATGAGCCCAGATGGTAAAACGATTGAGAGTGAGGCTGCTCACGGAACGGTAACGCGGCATTACCGCGAACACCAAAAGGGCCACCCAACGTCGACAAATCCAATTGCATCAATTTTTGCGTGGACTCGTGGGCTTGCGTATCGAGGTCGGTTTGACGATACACCGCAGCTGACCGAATTTGCTGAGACCTTGGAGCACGCATGCATAGCGACCGTCGAAGCGGGCTTCATGACCAAAGATCTTGCGGCCTTAATTAGCAAGGACCAAGCTTGGCTTACGACCCAGGATTTCCTCGCAAAACTCGACGAGAACTTCCGAAGAATCATGTCGGAATGAACGGCAGCCTGAGACTCGGATCGAGCCACCGAAGACCACCCGCAGTTGAAGGTTTTATCGAATCATGATGACGAGACTCATAAATCGCCGCGCACGTCACGGCATCCGATCAAACTCCCACGAAGAGTATCGACCGCTTCAGTTGCGCCCCTCAGCAACAGCACAGCCAACATTATTCCTGTCTTTCAACCATCAGGCGCTTGATGTTACCGATCGCCTTTGCCGGATTGAGGCCTTTCGGACAGGTTTCCGCACAATTCATGATCGTATGGCAACGATACAGCTTAAAGGGATCCTGCAGCGCATCCAACCGGTGCCCCGCATTCTCGTCGCGGCTATCGGCAATCCAGCGATACGCTGCCATCAACACGGCGGGGCCCAGATACCGGTCGCCATTCCACCAATAGGACGGGCATGAGGTCGTGCAGCAAAAGCACAATATGCATTCCCATAGACCATCAATCTGGGCGCGCTCTTCTTGGCTTTGTCGACGCTCAGCGTCAGGCGGAGCCTGGGTTTCGGCCTGCAGCCATGGTTCGATTGAGTGGTATTGCGCGTAAGCCTGCGTCAAGTCCGGGACAAGATCCTTAATAACAGGCATATGGGGCAAAGGATTGATAGCAACCGCCCCCTTGATTTCGTCGATCGGCTTCAGGCATGCGAGCGTATTGGTGCCGTCAATATTCATCGCGCACGAGCCACAGATGCCTTCACGGCAGGAACGGCGAAAGGTTAGCGTGCTATCGATTTCATTCTTGATCTTGATCAACGCATCCAGAACCATCGGGCCACAGGCATCAAGATCTATTTCGTAGGTGTCGACACGGGGGTTGCCGCCGTCGTCAGGATTCCAGCGATATATCTTGAAGGCCTTCAGTCGCTTGGCGTCAGGCGACGCTTTTAAAAGCCTACCCTCGGTCACACGACTGTTCTTGGGAAGAGTGAATTCTACCATCCCCTGCCTCCTCTCAGTACACCCGCTTCTTTGGCGGGAACACTGAAACATCCATCGTCAGAGTCTGCATCCGCACCGGGCGATAATCAACCGCGACCTGACCCGAAGACGAACACCATGCCAATGTGTGTTTCAGCCAATTCTGATCGTCTCGGTCCGGATAATCATCATGGGCGTGAGCGCCGCGGCTTTCATGTCGGGCTTCTGCAGAGACGATGGTGGTAAGGGCATTGCCCATGAGATTCTGCAGTTCCAGCGCCTCCATGAGATCGGAGTTCCAGATCAGGCTGCGATCTGCCACATAAATATCGTCCATAGCATGCCAAAGCTCGGAAATCTTTTCCACACCCTCCCGAAGTGTTTTGGCGTTGCGAAAAACTGCTGCATGATTCTGCATGGTACGGCGCATTTTGTCACGGAGAACCGCAACTGGGGTCCCGCCGCAGGCATGACGCGTGCGATCAAACCGATCCACGGAGGCCTCCCCAGCGCCGGGCGGCAGCGGGGCCTGAGAAGCCCCCGCGGTGATAACCTGCGCTGCCCGTTGCGCAGCCGCGCGACCAAAAACGATGAGATCAAGTAAGGAATTGGTGCCGAGGCGATTGGCACCATGCACAGAAACACATGCCGCTTCGCCAACGGCCATCAGGCCGGGGACAACCGCAGCCGGGTCCTCCTTTGTAGGACGCACGACCTCTGCATGATGATTCGTCGGGATACCACCCATATTGTAATGAACGGTTGGCAAGACGGGGATCGCTGTCTTGGTCACATCAATGCCGGCGAAGATTTTTGCGGTCTCGGAGATTCCCGGCAAACGTTCGTGGATTTGCGCGGCATCAAGATGCTCGAGATGCAGCATGATATGGTCTTTATTTGGTCCACAACCGCGTCCTTCCATGATCTCAATCGTCATGGAACGAGAAACGATATCGCGCGACGCAAGGTCTTTGGCTGTCGGCGCGTAACGCTCCATGAAGCGCTCACCCTCGCAGTTAGTTAGGTAACCACCCTCGCCACGGGCACCCTCGGTGATCAGACAGCCCGCAGGAAAAATGCCCGTAGGGTGAAATTGCACAAACTCCATATCCTGTAATGGCAATCCGGCGCGCAACGCCATCCCACCACCGTCACCCGTGCAGATATGCGCCGAGGTGCACGAAAGAAAGGCACGTCCATAACCACCGGTCGCAAGAACAACCATTTGCGCCTGAAAGCGATGCAACGTACCATCGTCGAGGCACCACGCCATGACGCCACGGCAACAACCTTGGGCGTCCATTATCAGGTCGGTCGAGAAATATTCAACAAAAAACTCGACGTCGTGCTTCAGACTCTGCTGATACAAGGTGTGCAGAATGGCATGACCAGTGCGATCTGCTGCCGCACAGGCCCGACGAACCGGCTCTCTGCCGTAGTCTTTCATATGGCCACCAAATGGCCGTTGGTAGATCTTGCCATCGTCGGTGCGACTGAATGGCACCCCGAAATGTTCAAGTTCGTAGACGGCCGGGATCGCTTCACGGCACATATACTCAATCGCATCCTGATCACCAAGCCAATCCGAACCTTTTACGGTGTCATACATGTGCCACCGCCAATCGTCCGGCTCCATGCTAGCCAAAGCTGCGCCAATACCGCCTTGGGCGGCGACTGTATGGCTCCTCGTTGGAAATACTTTAGTAATACACGCCGTCTTTAGGCCAGCGGCCCCCATACCCAGCGTCGCCCGTAGTCCCGACCCACCTGCCCCAACTACTACAACGTCGTAAGTATGATCGTGAATCGTGTACGCACCGTTCGACAGCCTTGAGCTTGCTTTCATACGGTCCATTCCTACGGTGGCAGCCTGCACAAAACCAGTCAGAGCGCTAGCTTCAAAATCGAGAGCGTAGCAAGCAAACCGAAGAAGGCGACACTCCCGCGCATCAAGAGCAGCAACAGAACCCGGCGCCCTTCACCGTGGATGTAGTCCTCAATGACAACCTCCAAGCCGAGCTGTGCATGATAAAAAAGGCATACCGCCAGCCCAAGAAAAAGAACGGCATTCCAAGGTTCGTGCATATAGGCCCGTATTGCAACCTGATTTGCGCCTTTAAGTACCAGGATAGATATGATGAAATAAAACGTCAGCGGCAGTAGGGCGATTGCCGTGAGTCGCTGCGCCCGCCAGTGGCGCAGCCCAGATTTTGCGGAGCCGTACCCGCGCACCTGGCCAAGAGCTGAACGCATTTTCCGTGCCGAATTGACGTCGTTCATCCGCACCCTTCATCCGTAAACGCTTCAACCAATCGCAAAGCCGACAGCCCAAACTAGAGCGGCCAAGCAAAGGGTTGCCCCGATCACGATGTAGCCGGTACGGTGCATCGTTGACAGATCAAATCCGTAACCCGCATCCCATAACAGGTGCCGGATACCGTTGCAAAAGTGATAAAAGAGCAGGACCGTGAAGCCAAAGAGTATCGATAGCCCCGGAAATGAGTCCACCAGTCGTTGAGCGATTAAGAACGTGTGCGGCGAGTCCGCGGCTGCAGCAAGCCAAAGAGCAAGCAGCACTGCGCCCCCGGTAAGTGCAACGCCAGAAAACCGGTGGAAGATTGACAAAACCGAAGAAATTTGCGGCTTGTATACTTGAAGGTGCGGAGACAGTGGTCGGCGGACCGACCGCCCATCCGAATTACGCCCCTGCATCAGGGTTTCGCGAACGTCCTGCATAACAACTGCCCCTCTGCGCCGCGACCGAAAGCCCGTCCGATGGCAATCGCGTGAACCACCGGCCGGAAATGCACCATCTGCTTAATGCCCCAGCTGAGTAGGGTCAATGAATGCCTAATGCCGGCCGCCAAATTTTCTGACTCTCCGTGGCTTCCCCTGACGCGGTGAGTTGTGTTCGCTGTTTCCCGTTGATTGGATTGATGGGAAGCGGTGATGTCTGTGGCAATTGCGGTTACCAATCGGGACTATACGGCAGTGGATTTGCGACGGCTGGTGTCGAAGGAACGTGACGGCCACGTTGTGCGCCGGCTATCGGCCCTGGCGCTGATCCTTGAGGGTCATTCCCGAACGGTGGCGGCGGAACAGAGCGGGAGGAACCGTCGACGGGGTCCATTGCTACA
>JAJZCS010000164.1 GCA_021829055.1 Pseudomonadota bacterium | reverse complement strand
TATCGCGCGGTGCTGCGTCCGACCACTGATGCTGCGGTGCTGAAGAATCGTTCCTGAGCCACGTGAGTCGGGGAGTTTCGTAGACTGCGCGTCCACTGCCCAATGCCATAGAATCTAAACCCGTCGACCTTGGTTCTCAATTAACATGTCGAGGTCCAGTACTTCAGGTCCGGAAGCGCAGCGAAATGCATGACACGACGATTTTCGACCGCTCTTTGGAAGGAATGCTCCGCAAGCGTTGGCAAGTTGTCCCTTCATCGGAGGCCTTCGCTGGTTATTGTGACACTACAACCCACGGCGTGTGTATCGCCGCTGCTCAGTGTGTGGGAATCTCGTGACATACTCAGGATTTGGGGGCGCACATCAACATGGTGCGGTCACGAGATGGGCGACGGCAAATTGCCGGAATGCTCGGGCGCGGTGACTAATAGCGTTTTTTTCTATCTCGCAAATCTCAGCAAAAGTTTTTGAACTGCCGACCGGAATGAAGATTGGGTCATAGCCAAACCCGTACATACCTCGAAATGACGGGGCGATTGTGCCTGTACAAATGCCAACGTAAGTCGCCGTTTCGCCGGCCGGCGTAGCAAGACAAATTGCGGCTTGGAAGGCCGCGCGCGGCTCGTTTCGCGTGCGGATGATAATTGCTTCCATTGCTTGCCGATAGCCGCCGACTTCGGTGGCGAAGCGCGAGGACCGGACGCCCGGGGCTCCACCCATCGCCGCAACTGTCAAACCCGAATCATCGGCCAACGCGGGCAGACCGGACGCGCGAGCAGCCGCCAATGCCTTGATCTGCGCGTTCGCGGCGAAATCTAGGCCTGTCTCATCGGGTGCAGCAAGGGAGATATCTGTCGCAGAATGGCAAGGTATCCCGAACGGCGCGAGTAGTGTGATGAATTCTGTGTGCTTGGCTTTATTGTGGGTGGCAATCAGCAGGGGGGTGCCAGCCACTAGACGCCGGATCATGCGGCCCCGATAGCCGCTTGCTGTGCGGCGAACAGCTCGGCAGTTCCAGTGCGAGCAAGATTGAGAAGAACGTTGAACTGACGCTCTTCAAAGGTAGCGCGTTCCGCGGTGGCCTGAATTTCGATGATGCCTCCCGAAGCCGTAAGGACAAAATTGGCGTCTGTTTCGGCTGTAGAGTCCTCGGCATAATCAAGGTCCAGCACCGGCCGCCCGTCTATGATTCCGCAGGAGATGGCTGCGACTTGGCCGGTGAGAGGATCACCTTTCAGAAGGTTGTTGCGACGCAAATGACGCAAAGCGAGAGCAAGCGCGACATATGCTCCGGTGATAGCCGCACAACGCGTGCCACCGTCAGCGTTGAGCACGTCGCAGTCCAGGGTAATCGATAGTTCGCCAAGAATCGCGCGATCTACCACCGCGCGCAGGCTACGGCCAATGAGTCTTTGAATTTCCTGCGTGCGGCCGGATTGCCTGCCCCGCGCCGCCTCGCGGTCACCGCGTGTATGGGTTGCGCGGGGAAGCATACCGTATTCTGCAGTGACCCATCCCAGACCCGAATTTCGCAAAAACGGCGGGACTTTGGCCTCGACGCTTGCCGTGCAAAGAACTTCTGTACGTCCCATCCGGATAAGGGCTGAACCTTCGGCATAATGGGCAGAGCCGGTAATGATTTCAACGTTGCGTAATTCTGCAGGCGCGCGACCCGATGGGCGCTGAGATTCTGACATATCGTGGCTCCTAATGATCCGACGTCGCTTGATTTTCAGGCTCGGATAGCCGACTCTTATGTTATGGACCAGAGTCCCGGTAAATCTCCGGTGCGTTCGTCAGCACGGAGTTCTTCTTCCCGGATCCCTCCGGGTTTGGATGCGCGATCCGCGGCGGTGCTGCGCGAGATTGTCGAGCAGTACGTTGAAACCGGGGAACCGGTCGGTAGCCGGACGTTGTCACGGCTTTTGCCAATGAATCTTTCAGCAGCGACCATCCGTAATGTTATGGCGGATTTGACGGATGCAGGGTTGCTGTTTGCACCGCATACGTCGGCGGGACGGTTGCCGACCGATCGTGGGTTACGACTATTTGTCGACGGATTGCTTCATTTTGGCGAGTTGGCTGACGAGGAGCGCGAACGTATCGAGGCGGCATTACAGCAGTCTGGGCGTTCCATGCAGGAAATGCTCACGGAGGCATCCACGTTGCTCGCCGGCCTATCGTCCGCTGCTGGTCTGGTGTTGGCGCCGAAGTCCGATGGGCCCGTCAAGCACATAGAGTTCGTACCTTTGGGGCCTGGTCGGGCGTTGGTCGTACTGGTGACGGCCGACGGCCAAGTTGAGAATCGCGTGATCGAAACGCCTCCAGGTTTACCGCCGTCCGCGTTACAGGAGGCGAGCAATTTTCTAAACGCTAACCTGTCCGGCCTCACGCTGTCAGAATTGCGGGCTCGGGTGAATTCGGAAATGGTCGAAAATCGCAGCACACTGGATGCTTTGGCGAGCAACGTGATTGAGGCGGGGCTCGGAATGTGGTCGGCAGAGGGACGTAGTGGTTCGCTCATCGTGCGGGGGCAGGCACGACTCCTTGCTGATATTAATCAGGTCGACAAGCTCGTCGCGATTCAAGCGTTGTTCGAACGTCTGGAGGCTCAGGAGACGATTCTGAAACTGCTGGAGCTAGCCGAGGGGTCTGACGGTGTCCGGATCTTTATTGGTTCAGAAAGCGGCCTCTTCGGGTCAGCGGGAGTGTCGATGATCGTGGCTCCGGCACGAAACCGTAACGACCGCATCGTGGGTGCGATCGGCGTGATCGGACCTACGCGAATAAATTATGGACGAGTAATCCCAGTCGTTGATTACACTGCAAGGGTAATCGCGCGCCTGTTAGGGTGAGGACGGTTTGGTTCATCACCGGGTACTGACCCCGAAGACGCGCTCGAATGAAGTGCGCAGGACCGTATCGACATGTGTCATCGTCATGTTGACGCCGAGCGCGGCAAGCGAAGTGACCCCGTGGTCGCGGATGCCGCAGGGTACGATGCCCGAATAATCGCTGAGATTTGGCGCGACGTTTAACGCAATTCCATGGGTGGCAATCCAGTGGGAGACCCGGACACCAATGGCCGCGATTTTGTGATCGCTGCCGGTCTTTGGATCGGCAACCCATACGCCAACGCGACCGGGTCGTCTCTGCCCCCGCACGTTCATGATCGCGAGGGCATCAATCAACCAAGTCTCCAACCCTGCCACAAAGCGACGGACATCGCGCGGCGGAACGCTGCCGTGATGACGCCTCAGATCAAGTATTACATAGGCGACGCGCTGACCTGGTCCGTGGTACGTCCACTGTCCGCCACGCCCTGTGCGGTGCACAGGAATTCCATCGTGACCAATCAGATCGGAGTCACGTGCCGAACTTCCAGCGGTGTAGAGACGGGGATGTTCGACGAGCCAAACGTGCTCTGCTGCACTGCCGGCGTATATGGCTGCGGCACGGACCTGCATTGTGGCAACACCGGCCATATAATCTGTGAGCCCTGGCGTACAAAGCCAATCGACTGGCGTGGTTGTTGATACATGTTGATCCATCGGCTATAGCGCTCCCGCTGCGAGGCGGTCGTGGCGGAATGGTAGACGCGCAAGCTTGAGGTGCTTGTGGGGGAAACCCTGTGGAAGTTCGAGTCTTCTCGACCGCACCAAATCGGTCTCCTATGAGGTGTGAACGCCACGCCGAACGGGTTGTTCCCCATGTGGCTGTTTGTTCAGTTCAGTGCTTACACTCTGTGGCAGGGCATGGGAAGAAATGGACATGGATGAATCGCTTCGCAAGGCGGCCCTTGAATATCACCGTTACCCCCGCCCCGGCAAACTCACCATTGTACCGACCAAGCGGATGGAGACTTCACGAGACCTCTCCCTGGCCTATTCACCTGGGGTCGCCGCGGCGTGCCTCGCAATCCAAGACGATCCTGACGCGTCGTACGAGTACACGACCCGCGGTAACTTAGTTGCTGTGATCACCAATGGCACGGCCGTTCTCGGGCTTGGCAACACGGGCGCATTAGCCGCGAAGCCGGTGATGGAAGGCAAAGCCGTCCTCTTTAAGAAATTTGCAGGCATTGACTCCTTTGACATTGAGGTGAACCAAGACGATCCAGATAGGTTTATTGATATTGTTTCCTCTCTCGAACCGTCCTTCGGCGGAATTAATCTCGAAGATGTTAAGGCGCCGGATTGTTTCCGAATCGAACGGGCACTGCGGGCGCGGATGCAAATCCCAGTTTTCCACGATGATCAGCACGGCACCGCGATCGTCGTCGGTGCGGCTGTCATCAATGCGTTGAAAATCCAAGGTAAGGTTATAGAGAACGCTAGGATTGTGACGTCAGGTGCGGGGGCTGCAGCGCTCTCCTGCGTCAAAATCCTGATTGCGCTTGGCGCTTCACCAGACAACATCATGATGACGGATATTGCGGGTGTGATCTACCAGGGGCGGCCAGGCTTAGATCCAACCTTGGAGTGTGTGGCTCGTCAGACTAAGGCGCGCCACCTTCCGGACGTCATCAATGGCGCCGATATCTTTCTCGGCTTGTCAGTGGCTGGCGTCCTGAAGCCCGAGTGGCTTGAGAAATTCGCACGCAACCCGCTGATCTTGGCACTTGCAAACCCGGAGCCAGAAATCAGGCCCGAGGATGTCGCAAAACTGCGGCCGGACGCAATTACCTGTACCGGCCGGGCTGATTATCCGAACCAGGTTAATAACGTCCTATGTTTTCCATTTATTTTTCGAGGCGCGCTTGACGTCGGTGCTGTCGCGATCAGCGAAGGAATGGAACTCGCGGCGGTCCGTGCGATCGCTGAACTAGCGAGAGCGGAGGCGTCGGATACGGTGGCCGCCGCCTACGGTGGTCGTGCGCCTGTATTCGGGCCGGACTACGTCATTCCCAAACCGTTTGATTCACGGCTGATCTTGTACGTCGCGCCTGCCGTAGCAAAGGCGGCAATGGATGAAGGGCTTGCACGTCGCCCAATTGCGGATTTTGAATCTTACCGCCGGGACTTGGAACGTTTCGTGTTCCGGTCCGGGTTGCTGCTGCGGCCTGTGTTTGAAGTTGCTCGCTCGTCAAGTGTTCGTATCGCCTACGGAGAAGGTGAAGAAGAGCGGACGCTCCGTGCGGCGCAAACTGTGATCGATGACCATCTTGGATTACCTCTTCTTGTTGGGAATACTGAAGCGATTTTGTCCCGTATCGCATCGCTCGGCCTTCGCATGAAGCCCGAACAGGATTTTCAAATCATTGATTTCGAACAAAACGATGCCTTGTTCTGGCGCCTACTCCACGATTACCAGCGAATTATTGGGCGGCACGGCATTCCGCCGGATGCAG
>JAJZCS010000163.1 GCA_021829055.1 Pseudomonadota bacterium | reverse complement strand
AGGAGACCGTGCAGCGGGAGGCTGTTGAAACAACCGAAGGGCCTGTTCTGGTTCTTGCTGGAGCAGGAACAGGAAAGACCCGTGTTCTTACCACAAGGTTTGCTCATATTCTGCTCACGGGAAGGGCACTTCCCAACGAGATACTTTCCGTCACTTTTACTAACAAAGCGGCGCGCGAAATGCGGGAGCGTATCGAAGTCCTGATTGGACGACCTGCTGATGGGCTGTGGCTTGGCACCTTTCATTCGCTGGCTGCGCGCATGCTTCGCCGCCATGCCGGTCGTGCCAAACGAACCGCTCATTTTTCGATTCTTGATCCGGACGACCAGCTGCGAATACTTAAACAGGTAATGGAAGCCCGCCAGATGGACGTGAAACGCTTCCCGCCCCAAGGGTTAATCGGGACAATTCAGCGCTGGAAAGATCGTGGATTGATGCCTGGCCAGGTGTCCCAGTCTGAGGATCTTGACTGGGGAGCCGCGTCAGCCCGCGATCTCTATGCCGCCTATCAGGAACGCATGCAGGCGCTAGATGCCGTCGACTTCGGTGACCTTTTGCTGCTTACAACAGATTTGCTCAAGCGCGACCCAGATGTACTCGCCGCCTATCATCGCGCGTTTCGTTATATTCTTGTTGACGAATATCAAGACACAAACACAATCCAATATTACTGGATGCGTCTTCTAGCTCAGGCGCACAAGAATGTTTGCTGTGTCGGTGACGATGATCAGAGCATCTACTCGTGGCGCGGCGCCGAGATTGAAAACATTCTTCGCTTTGAAACTGATTTTCCTGGCGCCAAAATCATTCGTCTTGAACAAAACTACCGTTCGACTGTGCCGATACTTGCGGCGGCAGCTAATCTCATTTCCCACAACCAGTCCCGCCTCGGCAAAACTCTCCATTCTGGTCATGCCGAAGCCGGTGGAGACAAGGTTGAGATTCTGTCTTTTTGGGATTCCGATGAAGAGGCTAGGGCCATTTCCGGTCGCATTGAAATTTTACGTGATCAGGGCGAGAAATTGGTGGAATGCGCCGTGCTCGTCCGTGCTGGCTTTCAGACCCGTGCTTTCGAAGAGAGATTCATCCAGATCGGCTTGCCTTATCGGCTTATCGGCGGATTGCGCTTTTACGAGCGTGCGGAGATTAGGGACGCGATCGCATACATGCGTGTACTTGCTCGACCGGCTGATGACCTCGCGTTCGAGCGTATCGTTAATGTACCTAAGCGGGGGATCGGTGACACAGCGTTACGCCGCCTTCGTGAACGCGCGCGCTCTGATTGCGTGTCGCTCACCGAGGCGGCGTTGCATGTCATCATGGACGGTGGTGTGCGTGGCAAGGCGCGCGACGCGTTACGTGAGCTATTGGAAAACTTTGAGAATTGGAAGCGAATTTTTTTGGGGGAAGGCCACGTTGTAGCTTTTTCTGCGATCCTCAATGAAAGTGGCTATGTCGCAATGTGGAACGAGAACAAGTCGCCGGATGCTGCAGGTCGTTTGGAAAACCTGAAGGAGTTGGGCCGAGCGCTTGCGGATTTTGAAACTCTTGAAGGTTTTCTCGACCACGTATCTCTTGTTATGGAGAACGACGAGACGGCTGCAGGAGACCGTGTTGCGCTAATGACACTGCACGCCGCTAAAGGTCTGGAATTCAACAATGTCTTTCTCCCAGGTTGGGAGGAAGGTGTATTCCCAAATCAACGAGCGCTCGATGAGGGAGGTGCAAAAGCCCTTGAGGAAGAGCGTCGCCTTGCTTATGTCGGGATCACGCGTGCTCGGCACCGGCTGATCATATCGCATTGTGCAAACCGCCGCATTTACGCGACTTGGCAATCGAGTATACCGAGCCGTTTTACTGAGGAACTGCCAGCTGAATTTTGTACGATTGGAGGAACGACTTTATTTAAGTCCGGAGAATCTCCTTTTGTCTCATCATATTTAAGAGACGAGCGTGCTCCTGTCGCGCATGGCAGCACAAATGGACGTCATACGTCTAAATCACTTCGTGATTCCGACGACTTATCTCCCGGCTCGCGTGTCTTCCATCAGAAGTTCGGTTACGGGATTGTACGCGACCTGGATGGTGATCGCGTTACCATTGATTTTGATCGTGCCGGGAATAAGTGTGTTTTAAAAAGCTACATCGAACAGGTTAGGTAACAGGGAAAAAATGGACCGGCGTATCGACGAACTCGAGAGGATTACTGTTGTCGTGCCGGCTGAGGCACTCGAAGTTTTCGAGTCTGCACTCGAGATTTGTTGCTGTGCAGTCAGTTTTTTCTTTGATGAGATGGCTGGAGCCTGGATCGTTGAAGGCTTGCGTGAGCCGGGAAAGCGAGAATCCGACCTTGCTGCTGCGTTGGCGCTTGCTGAAGAAATGAGCGGCATTTCGCCTCCGCTTGACCGCAGTACTCTTCCGGCGGGAGGCTGGCTAGCACGTTCGTTTGCCGGTTTCCCAGAGCAAATCATTGGGAACCATTTTGTAATTCAGGGAAGCCATATTAAATCCAAGCCGTCTGGTTGGCGAATTGACATCAGGCTGGATGCCGGCCTCGCTTTCGGGTCTGGCGAACACGAAACAACACGAGGATGCCTGCTTGCGCTCGAACGTATGTCGCGCGGAAAGAAGCGGTGCCGTATGTTGGATTTAGGTACGGGCTCTGGCGTTCTGGCGATCGCTGCTGCCAAGCTGTTATCTCGCAGAGTTCTAGCCAGCGACATCGATCAACGTTCGGTGAGCGTGGCGGCGCGGAACGCGGCACATAATAACGTAGCTTCTTTCGTACACGTTATAAGGGGAAATGGCTGGAGGAACAAAATTATCCGTCATAAAAGGCCTTATGATTTAGTCTTTGCTAACATTCTTGCTCGCCCGCTTGCAGCTATGGCACATGAACTGGCCATGAATCTGGCTCCGGGGGGGGTTGCCATTTTGTCAGGCCTACTTTGCAGTCAGGAGCGTTTCGTGCTCACGGCCCATCGTCGGCATGGTCTGTGGCTCCGTGATCGTATCCGTATTGGCGCGTGGACCACACTTGCACTCCAGAAGGGGCCACGGTGATGTTTGGATTGTGGATTTTCGTGCCCTGAGACACTGATTCAATTCGGCCTAAAACCGGAATGGCGCCATTAAAGGCATTGCGGCTGGTTCAATGCAAGTGTTGCTCTTAGGCTGCGTGTGTTGACGGATCGTGACAGCATGATTGGCGTCGGCGATCTGTTGTGAGGAAGGGTCGTATCCAATGTGTGCGCTAGGCACAGCAGCGTTAGGTATAGATAGGGAGGATCCTGAGTAGAGAGGCAATCTTGTGGAGCATGGCTTAGCTAACCGCTTTTATAAATGGAAAGCGGCGCGCTCGAGGCGTTGCTTGATCTGATATTCATGTCTGGGGTGGGTAAGCGTTTGGCAGTTTGTAGCGGCGTGACACGGCGCTAGGCCTGGAGGATTTCAAACCATGAGAGGCTTAACCTTCTACCTAGAAACGCCCAAAGCACGGGTCTATATTTTGGCAAGACTGTTTCGATGTCAGTAATCTGGTCACAACTCAAGATAGGCGCACGATTGTAAACGTTGGAGTATCGTTAGGATGGCGGGTACTGGCTCAACGCCGTAAGATCTTGGTCACTTTCTGAAAAGTGGCTTATTCGTTTTAAAGTTATTGATTGGTTTAGTAAGGGATGATGCAATGGAGCCAACCCGCGCCGAGGCGATCCGCGGCATACTACGGGAGCGCGATCTCGATGGCTTTATCCAGCCACGGAACGACGAGTTCCTCGGAGAATTCGTTTCACCTTCCGACGAACGTCTGGCGTGGCTGACGGGTTTTACCGGTAGTGCCGGCCTCGCGATCCTTCTGCCCGATCGTGCAGCAGTATTCTCAGATGGGCGGTACATGATACAACTGGCTCAACAGATCGACCCGTTGATCTGGGAGCGGGTTCGCATTGCGGATATGAGTCCCGTGGAATGGTTGCGCGCCAATGCGCCACCGGGTGCGTGCATTGGTTACGATCCCTGGCTGATGAGCGCGGAGACAATCGAAAAGTTTTCTAAAGCCGGAATTGCGCTCGCAGCGATCGCGAACCCGATCGACACGCTATGGGAAAACCGTCCGAAGCCGTATCCCGCACCAGCACGGCTGCATGGGTTGGAATTCGCTGGTGAGTCCGCGGAGCACAAGCGCGCGCGCATCGGCGCCGCCATTGGCTCCGAAGGAGTGGATGCCGTCCTGTTGACAGATCCTCACGCTGTCGCTTGGCTTCTCAATTTACGCGGAAGTGACTTGCCCTATACACCGATTCTGCTGGCTACCGCATTGCTGCGCAATGACGGCTCGGCAGAGCTGTATGTCGATCCATTAAAACTCAACGATGCTGTTCGCGCCCATCTTGGACATGATGTTACGGTTGTGCCGCGCGAGTCGATGGTCCGCTCGCTTTCGACATTGCAGGGGCAGCGTGTTCGCATTGATTCCGCCACTGCTCCTATTCGTTATATGCAAATCCTCAGTGAGGCTGGCGCAAGTGTTGTTTTTGGTTATGACCCTTGCGTCTTGCCGCGAGCCATAAAAAACAGCGTGGAGCGGAAAGGAGCGCGCGTCGCGCATCGACGCGATGCGGTCGCGATGTGCAAGTTTTTGGCTTGGTTCACTGCCGAAGCTCCCACAGAGGGACTGGACGAAATGTCAGCCGCTGCGAAATTGCTCGAGTTCCGCTCCACCGCACCGGAATTTCGTAGTGAGAGCTTTCCATCAATCTCGGCTGCCGGCGAACATGGCGCTATCGTTCATTATCATGCAAACGACAGCACCAATCGGCCAATTCGCCGCAATGAAATTTATCTCATCGATTCCGGAGGGCAATACCCTGACGGCACGACTGATGTTACGCGGACGCTTTGGACTGGTCCGGGCACCCCGCCATCAGACGTGCGTGAATGCTATACTCGAGTTCTCGCGGGCCATATCGCGCTGGCTCGCGCGCGGTTTCCAGAGGGCACGAGCGGCCCAATGCTTGATGCACTCGCTCGGACGGTGCTCTGGGACGCTGGTCTCGATTACGATCACGGGACCGGTCACGGTGTTGGTTCATACCTGTCTGTTCACGAAGGTCCTGTCGCGTTCCACCGTACCGGAAAACCGGTTCCACTCGCTTCTGGAATGATTCTTTCTGATGAGCCTGGCTGCTATCGGGAAGATCGGTATGGCATCCGACTGGAAAACCTTCTTCTCGTTCGCGAAGCCGCGCTTTCTGCTGCTAAACCCTTTCTGGAATTTGAAACGTTGACCCTTGTACCCTTTGACATGCGTTTGGTCGACGTTCCCCTCCTCGATGCACGCTCACGTATGTG
>JAJZCS010000162.1 GCA_021829055.1 Pseudomonadota bacterium | reverse complement strand
GGAAAACTCTTCGACTTCGACAATGTTATTCGCCGAGATATTGATGTTTTTCAGGGCGATCATAAAGCTAAAGTTCTTGTCCTGACTGTGTATAAAATGAAGCTGTCCATCTCGTCCGAAGTTTTCGGAAAGGTTTGGTTTGAAATAGTTGCGGTTTTCAGATGGGATGAGGGGCTGCTTGGTTTGGAGAAAAAGGCATCTGACAGCCATTCCGTGTAGAATGTTATAATATTTGTGCATCATCTGATTGATGACGATATCGTCGATGCCACGGAGGTCATCACGCAGCATCATCTCAGGGTTTCGGAGTGCAAACTCAAGGGTGGCGGGGTAGGGATGATTTTTGGACTGCTCTATGTAGGCCGGAATATGTGTTGCCAAAGCATGGCTTGTCTTGCCGGAGTGGCCGCCGCTGATATTGCCAAGCATGTAACTTTCGCGATGGCCTTCGTTATCCCGAGACTTGCAGAGATTCCATAGGTCGAGGGTCATTTCCAGAACGGCCTGGATGGACTGATGCCGGACCTGTTCCTTTTTTGAGGCGATAGCTGCCTGCTTGGCCATCAAAATTAGGAAATAATAGTCGGACCGTTTGAGGGAACCCGTGGAACGGAATCGATCGTTGATCGCGATAAGAGACTTCCGCTCATCCTGTTGCAGCGTGGTGAGCTCATCGATGAAGCTGGCAACCGGCAGGTCGGACAGCGCCAGATTCAGTGCATCGTTCATGTTTTTCGGCGGTGTCTTCAAGCTTCCGAGAAACACGCTCAGTCGTTGAGCAGCCTGCTTCGTGAGGCGAACCGTGGCCGTCATCTGGTCCTTGATTTCCATCCGATTCAACTCCAAAA
Source organism: Pseudomonadota bacterium (assembly GCA_021829055.1). Classification (GTDB taxonomy): domain Bacteria; phylum Pseudomonadota; class Alphaproteobacteria; order Acetobacterales; family Acetobacteraceae; genus Acidiphilium. Next base: position 4,505 of record JAJZCS010000162.1, on the reverse strand, counting down.
AACGTCTAGACGTGTTAAACGTATCATAATACAGGCGTATGGCGCAAGTTGCGTACTGGGAGTTTCCGCACAAGACAGGGAGCGGTCGAGCGGAGGCTTCGGTAATAGCCTCGCCGCTGGAATACCTTAGATCGCCGCCGATCCGCACGGCTTGGTACCTGGCTCAAAAAGCGGTCGTCATGATCGATTCCATTGAATTTCGGGGCCAGGTGGTTTGGCCGGAGCCGGACACTGTTTGACGGTCGGCAGGCAGTTCTGTGACCCGCCACGCTATATATGATAATGTCCTGTATCACGCATGATAAGGACATTATCATTGGTGATGCAGCTTGTACAGAGGGCAGGGGTGTCAGCCGGAATTGCTGGCAATCTGGCACTCAGAGCCTGCCCCGGCAAAGGCCGGGGGGATTTTCTGGATGCGCAGGTCGGCTTATCCGAGCAGTAGCTCTAACCCGTCCGGGTTGGGAACCACCCACCATTCAACGATGCGATCGGGTCGGATCGTGAAGCCTTGCGCCGTGAGTGCGGATGCGTCGTCCGGGTGCAGACGACCCTTCGTGCCGTGGCTGCCGGTGCCGTCAAGGTTCACGATGACAATCTCTTTTCCCTTTCGGCCATAGACGTGAGCATGGGGATCGCCGGCACCTTGCATGTGGGTGGGCTGGTCAAGACGAATGCCATTTGGGAAGCGCCCGTCGATCCACTTGCCCTCATCCAATCGCAGGTATGTGCCGTCGCGAAGATCGGTCAGGACGACACGAATTGTCGGCGTTCCCTCTTGGCCGTCTTCCTCGATGTCCATAAATTTCCGCATTATATCACTTGCCTTGCTCATCGAATTCTGATCCCTCGCCTGGGTTAGCTTTATGGCGACGTGAGCGCCTTACGAAGAGATTTTAGAAGCTCCTCCGCCTCCTCGATTTTCGTAAGCACCTTGCTATCACCCCTCATCTCCTGGAAGGTCGCCCAGGGTAGCCCTTTCAGGGCCGCGAGCGCCGTCTCCATCTTGCTGAGCGCGCCGTCGCTTGCGTCCTTTTCCGTCGGCATCAAACGTAGCTGCGCCGAATCCAGATCGCCTTCGTCACTGAGAAAATGGGCTCTGGCTACAGGGTCGGGCAGGATCGCGCGAAGCTTGCGCAAGTCCTTGGAATTGGTGATGCGCTTCTGGTTGACCTTCGTCACCACGGCATCAACGACGCTTGGCACGAGAAGCTTTTTGCTGACGCCCATTAGCTCGCGCGCCCAGGTGATGGCGGCGCTCGGATCGCGGAGCTTGGTGAACTTCTCGGACAACTCGAAAACCTCAACGAGCTTGTCGAGCTCGCGGACCGTAATGCCGAGGATGTTGGCCGCGCTCGCTCGCCCCATCAATTCGACAAGGCGATACGCGACCATCTCCTTTTCCTTGGCGTCCCACTCCTTGCGCTGCCGGTGAATGTAAATCCACACCCGCAATCGCTCTTCCTCGGAAAGCGTCCGGTCCGTAACCTCAACGGGGATATGGCGATATTGCTCCCGGCCTCGGTCCACAAGCAGGCGCGAATTGGTCCAGCGTCGATCGCCGTCGATGATCCGGAATTTCCCCGGCAGCTCGGGATGAGGCTCAACAAGAAGAGGCTCGAAGAGGCCCTGGTTTGCCTCAATCTGCCGCTGGAGTTCGTCGTCCTCCTTCGGTCCCAAGCGAGGCTGGTTTGGGTTTGGCACAACATCGTCGATGTTGACCTTCGTGCGGTAGGTCCGCAGGACCGTCCGATCAAGGCGGCGCTCCTGCAATCCGATGACGTTCGGCCGCAAGTCGGCGGTAGCGTGGTTGGTCATGACTTGGCTTCTTCTAGCACCAGCCCCGGATCTGCGGCGGTTCCGATGATGCGACCGATATCCGTTTCAAGGTCGCCCTTGGCCTTCTGAATGGCCTTGTAAGCCTCGCCTTGCTTCTCCCAGTTATTTTTGTGCCACTTGATTTCCTTGTTTTGGAGTTCGAGCAAATCCTCGGCCTGCTTTTCAATGCGGCTGAGAAGCTGCGTGCAACGCTCCGACACGATAAACTCAAAGAGTTCCGCCATCTTGCTTTCGCGCTCAACACTACTGACGCGGAGCGTATACACCTGCGTCATGTGGCGGCGAATTATCGTAGCAATCGCAACCACGCGCGCCGGGCTGGCAAGAACAACACCGTCTTGAACGTGGACGTGGCGCGTTCCTTGCGGGAATTTATAGGTGGAAAGGATCGCATGGTCGGCCTTGTCGGCGATCTGATCAGCCTTCAGCTTGGTGACATGATCCGTCCGGAACTGGTTGTGGTTTTTCGAGTCATAGAGGATCGTGCCGCACTCTTTCCCGTTCATCATCACGATGTGCCGGATATCGGCACCCGGCGATCCTTTGGGAATTCGCTTGATGTTGTCGTCGGGAAACTCGGCCTTCAAAGCTTCGAACAGGTCGATCTCCGCGCCCTCGCCAAGCTCCTCATTGCTTTTCTTCTCAAGCGCCCGTGTGAGTTCTTGGATCTTGGTGGTGAGTTTGAGGTTCTCCTCGAAGAATTTAGATTTCTCGGCGTTGACGGCATCCACCTTCGCCTTCTCAAGAGCCTCCCTTTGCTCCGCGAGGCGCGCGGCAATGGCCGCTTCCTGCTGTTCGATCGTCGTGTTGAGCTTCTCCTCGGCGACTTTGGCTTTCGTGTTCGCCTCGGCGACGGCTTCCTCGTTCGCCGCCATCTTAGCCTGCATCGCGGCTTCTGCCGTGGCGGTTGCCTCCTGGCGGATACGGACGGCCTCGGCCGCTGCATCCTCTTTCACTTTGGTGACTTCCGCATCCAACTCGGCGCGAGCGGCCTCGCTCGCAGCAAGTTTCTCGGCCATGGCGGCTTCAGCAAGCTGCTGCGCCTCGGTGCGGATAGCGGATTCCCGAACCTCGGCGTCAGCCTTGGCTGCGGCAAGAGCCGCCGTGCTCGCCTCGCGTTCCTTCTGAAGTTGGGCTTGGTGCTCAGCACTGGCTTGCTCCGCAACTTCGCGCGCCGCCTGCTCCTGCTCGATACGGGCCTGAAGTGCCGTCTCTGATTGCTGTCGGCTCGCCTCCGCGGCGGCTTCGCGGGCAATGCTCTGGGTGCGCTCAAGCTCCAGATTGGCTTTGGCTGTAGCCTCCGCCTCGATCCGTTCGGCCTCAAATTTTTGTTCAAGGCGGGTGGTGATCGCGAGCGACTGCTCGCGCTCCCGCAAAGCAATCTTGCCGCTGATCTCCTCAAGCTTTTCGGGCGGAATCTCTTGTTCACACCAAGGGCAGGTCTCGCCCTCGGCATGAAGGTGAGACGACAAGGCGGGGCGGAAGGATGTGACGGTGCGAGGTTGAGGAATCATGGGAAGGGGTCCGAATCGGGGTTGAATATAGGTTCTAGTTTGTCCTATTTTCTCCCAGAGTCAACAGGCAATTCACGCCGTGCTCACGGTCCTGGCGTTCCGGGACCCGGCGGCGGGCAGCAAGGTCGGATGAACCATGGTCGAAATAGCGGGACGGGGATCGGGGAAGTGGGCTCAACCGGGAGGAAGAACACCACCGTGCCGAGGGCGAACACCGGCAACTGGTTGGGGAACCAAAAAAGAAGAAACCCCTCCACCGTGTTCGTCGAATAGGCGTCGCCCCAGAGGAGCGATCCCGCCCGGTTGGCGAGGATGGCGAGGATCAGGGCCGCGAGCGTGAAAACAACCGCGCGCCGGAGCGTCGTGACGAGGAGCGCGATGAGCGGGAACAGGGCATAGAAGGTGAATTCGACGCTGACGCTCCAGCCCCCCGGGATCACCGACCACTGGCCGATCACGGTCGGCGCGGTCAGCGGGTGCCAGAGATTGACGAAGCCGTAGGCGGTAAGGAACTGCGCCGGGTCAAAACCCTGCGCCGGCGGGTCGAGCCAGAGATAGAACAGTCCGCCGAGGTAATAAGCGGGGAGGATGCGAAAGACGCGGCGGAGGAAGAAGGCACCGATATCCGCGCGCCCGCGCCGCGCCGCCTCGCCGTGCCAGGAAAGCAGAAGAGTGACGCAGCTCGCGAGGAAGAAAAGCTGCACCCCGTGCCAGCCGAGGATGGTGAGGCGGTGGACGGGATAGGGAAGTTCGGGATAGCTGAAGGTGAGATGACAGGTGATGACGAGCAGGATGGCGTAACCGCGCAACGCGTCGATATAGACGAAAACCCGATGCTCCGTGCGGCGCTCCTCGTCGGCCATCGTTCATCTCCCCTTCACGCCTGGCGAGCATAGGGGGGCACATGCCAAGGCGCATCACCCAAAGACGGCGCTATCTATGGCCGGATGATCAGGGCAGGGTCGGGGGCGGGGAACAGTCCCCGCCGGCCGGGCAGCAAACCTGATCGCCGGCTCGCGAAACGTGGCTAACCGGCACGCCAATGGGAGCGGAGGAGGGCAGCCTCGGCGTATTGATTCAGGCGGCCTCGGTCCTTGAGGTCTTTCGTGGCCGGCCGCCTTTGCGGCCGTTTGCTTGGGCGCTGCTGCGCTT
>JAJZCS010000161.1 GCA_021829055.1 Pseudomonadota bacterium | reverse complement strand
GACGGCCCCATCAACGGCCGCAGCTTCCTGGCGTGGGTCGAGCAATTCCTGGTCCCAACACTGCGTCATGGCGACATCGTGGTGCTGGACAATCTCGGCAGTCACAAAAGCCAGGCCGTGCGCCAGGCAATCCGCAACGCAGGCGCCAAATTATTCTTTCTGCCGCCCTACAGCCCCGACCTGAACCCCATCGAACAGGTCTTCGCCAAGCTCAAAACGTTGCTCCGCAGAACCGCAGCCCGCACCGTCGAAGACACCTGGAAAGGCATCCGAAGTCTCCTTGGCTCCTTCGCACCAGCAGAATGCGCTAATTACCTCAGAAACTCCGGGTATGCGTCAATTTGAGAATATCAGACTCTAGCTCAAGCGCTTTTCCGAATCACTTTCCAGTGAAGGAAACATCCCTGTGACAAGATCAAAAGAATTCGTAGGCATGAGCAAGGCCTTACGATATGGGAATGCCGTGCGGCCAGTCATAACAATGCGGCCCAAAATCAACGATGATTACCTACACATAGACTGGACTACCATGCAGGGGCTTGCCAATGACCGATCACCCGCAATTCTAGAAAGTCGCTCGCTTTCGGTTGCATGCCGGCACAGCCACGGCGTCCTGCTTTGAGAGTTGCGATGTCTTTCCTCGATGACTTACCTGAATTATCTGCCCATCACGGAGCCCTTCGACAGCTTGGTGAGGTAGGCAGAAACCCGGAGAGCGCAAGAGAGTGTGACGCATTTTGCCATATAGTCGAATGGCATCGGTATAGACCAGGAATCGTAGTTTTGGGACCAGCCGACTGGCTTGCTTGCGGCCGACTTAGGGGCCAACCGCTACGAGCGGAAGTCTGCCCGGTCCAGAAACCCACATGGCTGTCACTAAACGTTGAATTCGTCATCGGCAAAATGCTACCTTCGCACCGAATAGTTCGGTTGGCGTAGGGCGGCCGATGTGGTGGGAGCATGCGCGTGCGCACTAAGTTGGCCCAGAGCATAGCTAGCATAGCGGTACTCCTCGGCATTGCCGGCTGCAGTGGTCTTACGCAGGTCCAGCATACCATCTCTAAGTTCGATCAGGGTGCGCACTCGGTATCGACATCAGAGATGGCGTTTTTGCAATCTACCCAGAAAGCCGACTGCAATTATCAGTTTTACACCGCCGCATTTGAGTACGCCAATAATCCGGCCCGTGTGCCAAAGACTCCTCTGAATCTTGAAGCTCCTTGTGCCCCTGACGTTATGCCGAATCAGGACATCGCAACACGGCAAAAGGTTATGAATGCAGTCACCTTATATGCCGATCAACTTCAAGCGATCGCATCGACGGGCACTGACAAGACGCTTTCTGCGAACGCTCAAAAAACTGCCACTGATTTGAACAAACTGGCCACAAGTCAAGGGCTTTTGACTAGCACGGGGCCAATAGCCGCAGATGTTGAGTCGGCGATTGCCGGCCTTGCTCGCATGGTTCTGGCCGGACAGCAGCTACAGGACATTAAACAAGCCGCCAGCGCGCAATCTGGCAACCTGGCTACGGTCGTGAATTATCTAACGAAGGAGAACACGCAGCTCGCTATGAATATGAACGACAAAGCCGCAGCATTCGCGAACATGCTAAACGCGACCATTAGGCAGGAAAAGAAAAATGGCGACAGGCACCTACTACTGGATATCCTAGCCGCACGCCGCCTCCTTCAGAATAGTAACAAGACAAGGTCCACCCAGCACCTTAACGCTTCCCTCGATAGCCTGGTGAGCGCGAATGACGCTATTGCTAAAGACGGAACTGGGGGAGTTGTAGGTGCCGTCAGCGATCTAGTCGCAAGAGCGCAGGCAGCTCAGGCAATGCAAGCCGCTCTTAACAAATGAATCCCGCAAGTGGAGTCGAACACCATGGCGACGCAAACTCAAATCAGCAGCATCCAAAATGCGATAACCCAGATCAATCTTGCAATACCTCCTGTCCAGGCCGCCGCCAATGCTGCGTCTGATCCAAGCGCCAGTTATCAGTTGACTATGCTAGGGATCCAGCTCGTCAACATCCAGACGACCCTCACCCAGGCATTAATTGCCGCTGACGACGCAATATTGGCACTAGACACAACCAAGTTGAACGCTCAAGCGACAAGACTCGAGACACAAGCCGCCAACATCGGCGCCATCATCTCCGATGTAGCCATTGCCGGCAAAGTAGCTGGTTACATAGGGGAGGCTATTGGTTTTATTGCGCACATTTGACGAAAATCAGGCTCGCTAACTGGACGAGGCCGTTCCCCGGCTTTTTCGTGTGTGGCATATCTGCGAAGACGTCGTTACCTTGGTTAGCAGTGCCGACGTAATACCCTAGGAGCGTCGTAAGCGGCACTGATGAGAAGAAGGAGCGGATCTTGATATCGCGCAGATACTTGATGATGCGCGTGCACTTGCGGAAACTGTTGCTGCTGTGGCATGTTAAAAAAGCTTACTCCTAAATTCTCCATAACTCATTGATTCTTCGTTCGGAGCTGTTTGTCTTGCAAAATAAAGTCTGCACAGAAATTTTGTGCGGCGCAAAAAGTTGGCTATCATCCTACAAAAATAGTTTGTACATCCCATCGAAACGATCGGAGATTCATTGCTCTGCCGTGCATGCCTGATTGTGGACGATGACGACACGGACGGATCGCTCAGACAACATCGTACAGACGGTTCATAGCACAATTAGTCACCCCGCGCTATAAATCCGGTATCGGCTTGGCTCCATTTCAGCCCCTACGATAAAGCGCTCTCTTGGTTCCCTGCCGAGACCATCACGCCAGCAGGGTCAGTGAAACGGCGCTTACCTTTCGGCGCCTCGTGAATGACAAGGATCTCCGCATGAGTTTTCCTGACGGCTTCGTGATCATCAGGGAAAACGGCTTCGTGATCATCAGGGAAAATTGTAGCCTGTGAGGGGCGCAGGCTATCGATCTTCTGGCGGCGCCACGTTTTATGCGGGCGGCTGGAATAGAGTTTGTGTGCCATGTTAGGCTACCAGACGCAATTCGCGCTTGCGCTTTCGGTGAGTAATTTTGGTGTTTCGCTGATGGGCATGGGGCGTCCGAGGAGGTAGCCCTGGATTTGGTCGCAACCGTGTTCGTGGACGCGGCGGAGCTGAGCGGGTGTTTCGACGCCTTCTGCGGTAACGGTGAGGCGGAGGGAATGGCCGAGGCCGACGATGGCGCGGACGATGGTTGCGGTATCCTTGTCGGTTTCCAGACCTTCGACGAAGGATCGGTCGATCTTGATGCAGTTGAAGGAAACGAGGCGGAGATAGTTCAGGCTTGAATACCCCGCTCCGAAATCATCGATGGCGAGGCGGACTCCCAAGGTCTTGAGCCCCTTGAGGGTAGCTGCCTGGTCGGGATTGTCGATGAGGGTGCTTTCCGTGATCTCCAGCTCCAGTCGCTCGGGGGCGAGGCCGGTGCGCTCGAGGATGCCCCGGGTTGCGGCAACGAAATCACCTGTGCGCAGTTGCAGGGGGGAGACATTCACGGCCACACCGATGGTTCCGGGCCAACGCAACGCATCGGTACAGGCCGTCTCCAGAACCCAGAGACCCAGTTTGCCAATCAGGCCACAGCTTTCGGCAACGGGAATGAATTCTGACGGCGGCACCTCGCCGAGGGAAGGATGGGTCCAGCGGGTCAGTGCTTCGAAGCTGGCGACCTGCCGGGTTTTGCAATCAAACAGGGGCTGATACTGCAGTGTCAGCCGTCCCGCGTCGAAAGCATTCTCCAGATCACGCCCGAGGGTCCGACGCTTGACAACAAGGTCGTCCATCTCTGGTTCGAAGAACCGCCAGCGTCCCCGCCCGTCCGCCTTGGCAAAACCCAGCGCTATGTGCGCACTACGAAGCAGAAGCTCGGCATTGCCACCGTCATCCGGATGCAGTGCAATGCCGACGCTGGCTCCCGCTACGATCTCCTCTCCTTCGATCACGAAAGGCGTGTCGAGGGTGTCGATCACCCGCTCGGCAAATGTCGTCGCACTGTCGGGGTCGTTCGATCGCCGCTGCAGAATCACAAACTCGTCGCTGCCGAACCGGCCAACTACGTCCGTGTCCCGGGTCATCTGCTGAAGCCGCTCGGCCACAGCAACCAGCAACGCATCCGTGGTCCGGGGGCAGAACGTTTCATTAATGGACGTAAACCAGAACGGCGATACGCAGAGGCAGGCAAACCGGCGTTCCGGCAAGGCACCCGCAAGCACCTGGTTCAGCCGCTCTTCAAGGAAGGCGGCCCGCGGTAATTCCGTCAGGGCGTCGTAGTGCGTAGCCTTTTCCTCATACAGCCGCGCCTGTTCCTCGTCATGTACCACGGTCTCGTTGCGGGTCGCGATAACAAATCCAAGAAGCAATACTATGCCACCGCTCGCTGCAATCGCCACGGCCATCCAGAGGCCCAGCGCACCCACCACCGTTCCATGAGCTCCGTTGGTGGTGAGCGCCTGTTTCGCACTGAGCACGGTCATCACCATTAGGATCGGCACAGCAAGAGCCAGCGTGACGAGAACGGCGGCGCGACGTTTTGCCATCTTGCTTTTCGGCCGGCGCACAAAATCCAGCGCCATCGCCAGCGCCATCGCCAGCGCCATCGCTCCAAACAGGACAATCACGCTGATAAGGAGAAAATCCTCGGCCCCCGCAGGTCCTTCCGCAAGGCCATAGACCCCATACAGCGGCGCCGAGCCGATCGCAAAACCCAATCCTGTTCCCGCGACGGCGGGGCTCCATCGCCAGCCGGGTCGAAACAGCATCAATGCAAAGGCTCCGAACGCCTCAAGAATCGTCAATCCAATCAACAGTGGAACGTAGTCGACCCACGGGAAGATCGCCCTGGACGGTTCAAACGCCAGCAATGTGAGAAGCCGCATGGTCCAGACCGCCGTCGCAAAACTGCCGGAAGCGGCCACGGACCAGCAGCAGCGCGACCGGCCATGTGCCGTAAGACCATGAACCACCTGAATACCCGTCGCCAGAGATCCCACGAGACAGGCCAGAAAAGCCATGCCAAGCAGCGCGATGCTTACATGATCGATTGTGGCGGCTGGAATCGTCTGAACAGGGCTGTAAGTCGTGTTAATATTGACCATAATCCGAGCCCACTCCTGTCGAGCGTTCGGCCCGCAAGTTGAGATTTCGTATTCTAGGCGCTAGCGTCTTTCATGAACATAGAACGAAATAGCAGTAAGGACGGAGCGCTAACAGGCAACGTAGCACGCGTGTTAGCCTCTCGAGATTGACGGCATTTATCGAACGCACATTCTTCAGGAACGATGGTGTGCGAATTGGCGCAATCTTCATTGTTGCGGATATGAAACACGGGCTATATCGCTTT
>JAJZCS010000160.1 GCA_021829055.1 Pseudomonadota bacterium | reverse complement strand
GGGACCGGCAGCAGGCCGGGTTATCAGCACACTCGCCAAGACAAACCTCTAGCCCGCGGCACAATGCAAGTGATTAGGACATAAAGGGATGGCCTCCTTCCCTGCCGGCCAACTGCGTCCGGTGCAGAACCTGCTTAAGTTGAACAAACCCTCGACTCCTAACCCAGTGTGGCCAGTTGAGCTATCTGCAGCTCTCCGTGATCTGCCGCCGGTCCCTGGGCACGAGCTTCTCATGATTTCTGCTTATGGCCGATTTGCCAAAAATGCATTGGACCCAAGCGGATGATCACTCTATTTGATATCGGGTCCAATAATAAATTTGGGTCACTGGCGATAGCCATTTCGCCCGCGGCGCTTCCGTCTTGCTTTGACATGTGGCCGCGGAGGAGATCGGAAGAAGGTAGGGGTATGAATCTAAGCAAGCGCCAATGGCTCGCCCAAGCCGTTCGACGTATCGAGGCAGACTACAACCGCTCCGCAGATACTCATCTTATTCCTGTCAAATTGTCTCGTCATCCTGGTATAACCCTGTACCTCAAGGACGAAAGCTCTCACCCGACGGGAAGCCTCAAACATCGCCTGGCGCGCTCTCTCTTCCTGTACGCGCTTTGCAATGAGTGGATTGGACCTGATACCTGTGTCATTGAGGCATCATCTGGATCCACAGCGGTCAGCGAAGCCTATTTTGCGAAAATGCTTGGCCTGCGTTTCATCGCGGTTGTCCCGCGAGCGACGGCCACTCCCAAGCTGGACGCCATTCAGTTCCACGGCGGAGAGATCCATCTCGTCGACGACCCTGCTACTGTATATGCCGTTGCCCAGAATTTGGCAGAACAAACCGGTGGCCACTATCTCGATCAGTTTACGTACGCCGAGCGCGCCACGGACTGGCGCGGCAACAACAACATAGCTGAATCGATCTTCGCCCAGATGGCCCAGGAAGAATACCCTGTGCCAAACTGGATCGTCTGCGGAGCAGGTACGGGTGGAACGTCTTCCACGCTCGGTCGTTTTGTGCGCTATCGTCAACATGCGACGAAGATATGCGTAGCTGATCCTGTGAATTCGGTTTTCCACAGACACTTTGCGGATCGGAGTGTACTCAGCATGACCTCAGGTCGCGCATCATGCATTGAAGGCATAGGGCGGGCTCGTGTCGAGCCAAGTTTCGTTCCGAGTGTCATCGACCGCATGATTGCGGTACAAGACCATGAAAGCATTGGCGCCATGCGGGCTTTGTCGAATCGATTGAATAGACTTGTTGGCGGTTCGACGGGTACAAACCTGTGGGCTTGCATGCAGCTTGCCGAGGAAATGGCTACCGCCGGAGAGTGCGGCAGCATCGTAACGCTCCTCTGTGATGGTGGTGAGCGGTATAGTTGCACCTACTACAACGATGAATGGCTTTTGAATCGCAGCCTTGATTGGCGTGGTGCCGAAGAACGGATTTCCACGTTTATCATCTGACCCGACGGGCCCTATGCGACCTGCGCGATGCCGATTGTTCAAAATTATGAACCGCTTACCAAAGTCCGGGCGTCGCGGCCTACAAAGTCTTGTGACCAGCCCTGCCGTCGTACGGGCACGGCATCCAAGTGATCCAGCGCATCTGGTGAGAGGTATAATGGCATTGTCGTCTCGACGATTCGTGCCTGTGGAATGCGCTTAAGGTTAGCATGATCGGCGAGTTTCAGGGCGAGATCCGACGTTAGCCGGTGGGTGTGCTTGGTACGCATGGCTACATCCCAAGGGCACCATCAGGATCGATCGGAACCTGCCGTGCCACGCTGTCGAAGCTTCTTCCTATGGCTTGCTGCCGTAGGACATTGTCGCCGGGTTGTTTTTGGTAGGTTCAAATTCACGAAATCAACCGCGCGAAGGGGAAGCCTACCATCTGCCCAGCTGGCTCATCCCAGCGGGGCTAATCCGGGCTGCGCCCCCCTATTGGGACCATTCCGCCCAAGACCGCGAACAGCGCAATGATCGGCTCTAGGGGCTATGGCCCCGCCGCTTCCTTTAGTCCATGCCGTACGGAAAAGCAGGAGGATCCGGTTCAAGTATCCATGGGTGAACCGCATATAACGCGCGAACCCTCAATTGCCCTGAGCCGCTACCATAAATATTGAAGGTTCACGTATGCACCTCCCATGCTAGATTGCTGGAGTCCGGAGGGTAGGTCGTGGATAGCAGCGCGAAGCGGAATGATATGATCCTTTCGGAGCTCGATGCTCGCTTCCGCACCCCTCTCATGACATTTTTTCTGCGGCGAGTGGGTAATCGCCAGGATGCCGAAGATCTGACGCAGGAGACATTTGTCCGTCTGCTCGGATCCTCGAGCTTTGAAACTGCCGGTGAGGCGCCAGGCTATGTGTTCAGGGTCGCGGCAAATCTGCTGCGGGACCGCCGGCGGCGTAGCGCCGTACGAAAGCAGAAGCCGTTCTCGGCTTATGGCGATGAACTCGTCGACTATATCGCCAACCGGATTGTGGAGGGGCGCGAGCCAGAGCGTGTCTTGATAGGAAGGGAGGGCCTCGCCGAAGTGGGGCGGATTCTCGACGGGCTTGAGGAACGCACACGCAACATATTTATATTATATCGTCTCGAAGGCATGAAGCAGCGGGAGATCGCTGCGCTCCTCGGATTGGCCGTCTCCACGGTCGAAAGGCATTGTATGATTGCCCTGGCCACTTTAGCTGCCCAGTTCGGCAAAGGGGCGTGAATGACACAGGCCAAAGATCTTTCCAGACGACTTTTGGAGGCGTCGGCCTGGCAAATTCGACTCCATGAGAGCGACGGCACGTTCAGTGCGGACGATGAGGCGGATTTTGCCGATTGGTGTGCGGTCCCGGGCAATGCCGCCGCCTGGGAGCAGCTGATGAAACCGTGGTCCCTGATCGGCGAGCATGCGAGCCTTCCTCAGATGATCGCACGTCGTCAGACCGCCCTGACCTATGCCAAAAATGCCAATGCACGTCTTCATGGAGGTCGTCGGCACTGGCATCGGCGCCAGGTTCTGGGGGCCTCGGCCGCCGCCGTTGCACTTGGAGTGGCGGGATACTACTGGATAAGCCTGCCAGAGGAGTACAGCACCGGTTTTGGAGAGCGCCGCGTCATCCGACTCAGTGACGGCTCGATCGTCTCTCTTGATTCGGCCAGCGCCGTGATCGTCCGCTACACACGGGACGAACGGCGGCTACATCTGCTGCAAGGGCAGGCGCGCTTTGATGTGGCGCATGACGTCGAACGGCCCTTTTCAGTAACCGCACGGCAGGAGAAGATCATCGCCACAGGTACGGCGTTTAATGTCGACATGACTGGGAAAAAGCTACTTGTAACACTGATCGAAGGACGGGTCGTTGTGGTCAACGAAGTAGTACCAGTCCATCAGGCGATCAAACCAAGCACATGGTCGCGTCACCGCGCAGTTGAGCTCACGGCAGGGCAACAGCTGGCAGCTCTGCCCCAAAGGCCGCCTAAGATTTCGTTGGCAAATTTGCGCAACGTGACGTCCTGGACGAATGGCCAGCTTATCTTCGATAATCAGCCACTGTCCAAAGTGGTGGAACGGATCAACTATTATTCGAAAAGCCCTATCATTATTGCCAGTCCGGCGGTGGGCGACATGCGGATCAGCGGCTCCTTCAATACTGGCGACACGTCCGGATTCCTCGAGCTGGTTACGCATTATTTGCCGATCAAGGAGCAGCGAGATGCTCAAGATCGCATCGTGCTGATCAAGAAGTAGGCACGGGGGCAATCCGGAAATTATTCAGGAATATTGAAAGGGGTTTTACGCTGTCATGCGTTTGTAACACCCATGTGGGCCCGCCTCAGGTGCGGGGCAAGGGGTGTTATTCATGAACATGGCATTGTGGCGGAATGGCTGGTTGGGCAAAACTGCGCTGGCCGGGTTAATCGTCTCGGGCATATCGGTCGGTCCTGCGTCGGCGGCATCCCCGGTCTATTCGTTTGATATTCCTGCTGAACCTCTCTCTCTGGCATTGCATGACTTTGCCCGGGTGTCTGGCGAGCAGATCATCTTCACTCCAGACCTGGTTGCGGGACGCTCGGTGGCACCTCTGCATGGAGAGTTCTCGGTCGGGGAAGCCTTAAAGCACCTGCTTTCCGGTACCGACCTGGCTGCGGATCGCTCGCCTCCGGGCGGCATCCTCATTGTGCCAAAAAAAAAGCAGCAAGCCGCGCTGAATGAGGGTGGTGCCCGCGATGACATCGAAGATGTCATCGTGACCGGCACCAATATCCGAGGCGCCAAGATCATTGCCTCTCCGGTGATAAGCTATAGCCGGCGGAAAATGGAAGACGAGGGCGACCTGACCCTTGAGCAGTTCGCGCGCCGGCTTCCCCAGAATTTCAGCTCGATGGATGCGCAGACGGCGGAAGTCGGCAACGTGCCGGGCGCCAGTGACAACACTTCGTTTGGAACCGCGTTTAACCTGCGCGGTCTGGGGGTAGGTTCGACGCTCACCCTCGTCGACGGTCAACGCATGGCTCCGTCCGGCTACCAAGGCTCCTTTGTCGATGTCAGTACAATTCCCATGGCCGCGATCAAGCGAATTGACATCGTCACGGACGGATCCTCGGCCATCTATGGCGGCGATGCCGTTGCCGGCGTGGTCAATATCATTCTTCGTGATCATTTCAACGGTGCGCAAACCTCGGTTTACGATTCGGTACCCACGCGGGGAGGCGGCAACACGCTGGGGGTCAGCCAGCTGTTCGGCAAATCCTGGTCCACTGGCGGCTTTATGCTTGCGGGCAGCTTCCAGGACGACCAGCCGGTTCTGGCAAGCCAGCGAAACCTGGTCCCGAAAAGCACTTTTCCTCTTACCTATGCCATCGTCCCGGCGCGACAGCAGGAAAGTGTCTACGGAACCCTGGAGCAGGATGTCACCCCCCGTGTTCACCTCGCGCTCCGTGCATCCTACACCAACCGGAATTTCAGCGAGGACTCTAGCCTCCAGGCGTTCCTCACCCAGCACTATGTCGGCACGATGCTCGGCAACAATGTTGGTGGCGATGTCACAATCGATCTGGGTGGAAGCTGGACCGCCGACCTCACGGCCAATTATTCCAGCTTAATTCAGGATAGTCTGGAGACCTTCCACCTTCGGGTGCCGGGCCTCCTGCCGTCGCTCACCTATCGGACGCATTCCCAGCTCTGGTCGACGGGCGGGCAAGTCAGCGGATCTCTGTTCAACCTTCCTGGTGGAAACGTCCAGCTGGCAGCTGGATATGAAATACGCCAGGAGATGTTTAACTCATCGCGCCTGGAAGGCGCACCCTTGCCCACACTCTTTGCCGCCTCGCGAGACGTCGATAGCGGCTTTGCCGAAGTCAGCATCCCCATCGTGGGCAAGGCCAATGCAATGCCGGGTATCCAGAAACTGGACC
>JAJZCS010000159.1 GCA_021829055.1 Pseudomonadota bacterium | reverse complement strand
CTGATCGGCTCGGACGGGCCGTTCCGCGGCAAGCTCCTGACCGATGGGCTCGAGCTCTATGACATCGTGTCCGAGGAGCTTCGCATACAGCATTTTGGCTGCCTGCAACATTGCCGCACGTACTTTACTGATCAGTGCATCAAATAGTGCGCAATGTGCTATAATCTCCGACATGAAGAACAGGCCGGATGCTCGGAAGTTGGACATCGCGACGCAGACGCATTTGCGGCGCACGGTGGTAAGGGCGGTGCGCGGCGGCATGAGTCAGACAGAGGCATCGAAGGTGTACGGCGCGAGTCTGCGAGCGGTAAGCAAGTGGATGGCGCTGGAGCGAACCGGTGGCCTGCGGGCGCTGAAGCAGAAGCGGCGCGGACGGCGTGCCGGCGAAGGACACCTGCAGCCGGCGCAATCGGCGCGCATCCGGCAACTGATCATCGACTCGCTGCCGGACCAATTGAAGCTGCCGTTCTATCTGTGGACGCGGGCGGCAGTGGTGAGCCTGATCGAGCGCGAGTACGGTGTTTCGGTATCGCTGACCACGGTCGGTCGCTATCTGGCGGGCTGGGGCATGAGCCCGCAGAAGCCGGTGCGCCGGGCCTATGAGCGTAATGATGCGGCAATTGCGCGCTGGTTGCGCACGGAGTATCCGGCGATTGCTCGGGACGCCAAGCGGGAGAAGGCCGTGATTTACTGGGGCGATGAAATGGGCTTGCGCAGTGACCACGTCGCCGGTACGAGCTATGCTCCGATGGGCCAGACGCCGATCACC
Organism: Pseudomonadota bacterium; assembly: GCA_021829055.1. Classification (GTDB taxonomy): domain Bacteria; phylum Pseudomonadota; class Alphaproteobacteria; order Acetobacterales; family Acetobacteraceae; genus Acidiphilium. Next base: position 4,650 of record JAJZCS010000159.1, on the reverse strand, counting down.
CGGGCCACCGGGCAGCGCTTCGGTTGCAACATGATCTCGGCGATCACGAACCGCGGCCATCTTGCGTTCATGGTGTTCCAGGGCAAGTTTGATGGTCGGCTGTTCGTGCAGTTCATGCGTCGCCTGCTCCAGCAGGCGACCGGGAAGCTGTATCTGATCGTGGATGGCCACCCGGTGCATCGCTCGGTCGTGGCCCGCGACTTCGTCGCCGCCAACGAGGCCAGGCTGCGCCTGATCCGACTGCCGGGTTACTGCCCGGAGCTCAACCCCGATGAACTTCTCAACCAAGACGTCAAAACCAACGGCCTCGGCAAGAGTCGCCCGGCCAATCGCGCTGAACTGATGGCCGGGGTCCGCAGCCACCTGCGCCGCCGACAGAAGCAGCCGCAAGTCATCCGGAACCTGTTCCAGGAAAAGCATGTCCGCTACGCTGCTTGAAGAATCACGCACTGTTTACCAGCCGGCTCAGTATCTTCCGGTCGCCTCCGCGTGGTCGAAGATGCATCAGCCACCAAGAGTCAAAATGTGCCTTTCTGAATCCAGCGCGCCATTCCGGTGAGAAGGCCATGTCAAGTACGGCTCGTCATATGCAGTTATTGTGTCTCACGGAGACGGGGCGTTCCCATAGTCCGATATTCGCTCTCGGTCTCGCTGATCGAGGCCGAAGGCATCCAATAGCAAACAGTCAATGGCATCGCTTCCCGTCTTAAATGCAGACAAATTGTCAGTAACAGCCGCCTTGGACTTTTCGAGGATATCTATCCACTCGGCGGCCTCCGCTATAGATAGCTTGAGTCCCGCCTTGCGAAGCTCCTGAATGAACTCGGTATTGGAGATGTCATACCAACGGTCGAATGATCGTCCCAGTTTTAAGGACCCCGTGGCACTTCGAACCAGTTTTTGAATGCGTGCTGTCGCTGTGGATACAGCGTCCAGTGCAGAAAGAATCTTGTCCACGTTCTTTACGATTGTGGCCTCATCAACAGAGGCCGGAACCGGAATTGAATCCAACATGTCCGGGGTAAAGTTGACTCCCCCGTTATAACTAGCGCTGGCGTACTTCTCCTTGACATAAAATGATGCAGGAGCGCTGTTCACAATTCCGGCGACAAACTTCAGTGTCGCAAGATCATCGTGACAAATAACAAGCGTGGACTTGCCAGGTATATACGAGCCGTCCAGGTCCAAAGCGGCGTCCAGAAGCGTCAGCCCTTTTATTATGACCTTGGGTGATGCGGCGCGGCGTTGATATGTGCCGCCCAAATGTGACCTAAAAGTGGCTTTCTCTATTATTGGGTACAGATAATCATTTTTCAGGTAGCGCATCGGGCGAATACCCCATCTGAATCCAAATCGGCTCAGCGTTCCTGTATTGGCAATCTTGTAATGTAAGCGGGGGTTATATCCGTGACCCGATCCCGCATCTGTAATGTAGTTACCCAAGATGTACGTGTCGGACGTCGCGCAAGCATTTTCGGTCCTAGCAATATCTCTGAGACGCCGTAAACCTTTCTGCTCAAGCTTGCGAAGTAAAACATAATGTGAAGAAAGCGCCTGATCGAATCCCTGGTCACCGCCGAGTTCGCTCTTTTCGACTTCTGAAAGCACTTCTACCTCGCCGGTCACAATCGCCAGCACTTGGAGGCTCGCGACGGGCTGAGCACTAATCGTTGTGATTATTGAATCTACAATGGCGCTTTCAAAGACATCGCGTCCAATCGGCAAAATCGAGACGATGCCTGGCAAGATACGCTGACGAATAGCAGCCCCAAAATCCTTGGCAATCCACTTATCCGGAGTTATGTACGAAAGATATCCTCGTTTCGAGATCAGGTTGCAGCCCAGCTCTAAAAATGCAACATACAAATCCCAATTGCCCCGGGCTTGTTCGAAAGTTTTGGAAATGTATTCTCGCTCTCTAGGCCACGCTTTCGCCATAGCTTCGGAGTCAACGTACGGAGGATTTCCGAGCACAACATCAAACCCGCCCGCTTCCATCACTTCGCGAAACTCGGTCGACCAATCGAACGCGAGGTTCCCGGATATACCGCGATCCTTTACGAGCGAATTGCCAGCCTTGATCTTGTCATCGAGGTAGCTAAGCTTTTCATTCCGATTCGCGGTCTTGAGCCATAGCGAGAGCTTTGTTATTTCGACGGACTCTCGGTTTATGTCTACACCGTAAAGGTTATTAGCCAAAATATGGGTATCCCATCGAAATAGATTTATCTGTCCGCCGTTCAATGCTTCCAATGTCCGGTTTATCGTTTGCCCTTCTCGATAAAGAAAATCGAATACCTCATTTAGGAACGCGCCGGAACCGCAAGCGGGATCGATGACCTTTATGGCGGAAAGGCGCTGTCGATAAGCGCTCCAAAATGCGATGTGGTTAGCTACGTTTGCGTTGTAGACGACCTTGCCGTGATTCCTGCCCCGTCGTACGTGCTTTATCGAGCTATAATCCTCATCGGAAAGTGGGCGCATTTCAAAGAAACCTAACTCGGATTTTTGATCGGCAAGCCAACGCCCGACGGACTGCTCCACGATGTGACGAGTCACGAAGGGCGGCGTATAGAAGATGCCGTCTGTACGGCGCTTTGAACCCACTTCGGCGGGGGGAGCCGCGGTAGGATCAAGTTCCGACTTTAAATCTTCAAGGTCAGTTATCGATTGTTCGAAGACGTGCCCGAGAATGTTGACCGAGACTTCGCTCTCGTAGTCATACTTGCCTAGATCGGCGAAGCGCTTACACAGGTCGTCGCTTACCGCTAATGCGTTGATATCAGAATTATCTGCGAACAACCCACCATTGTAGCCAGGAATCGAGAGGCGTTCGTTACCCTGATCAACGGCATGAAAGAGTCCTTTGAAGTTCTCCCACGCGGGCTGAGGGTTATAAGGGTTCTTGGCTTTGTAAGCGTCGGCGAGCGTGCCCTTGGTCAGCAGCCCCTTGTCTTCCGCGAACGCGACAAAGAGCACCCGGTCGAGAATGGTTTGCGCAAGTTGTACTGCCTTAAGTGGTGGAAAAGGCGGACTTCCGGATCTGATTTCGCCAATCAGATGCGAGCGAGTCGACTTATATTCTGAGTACAGCTGAGCCGTTATCTCTTTTTGGGTGGAATCGCTGTCTCGAAGTAATTTGAGCGTCGCCCCCGACAGAAGATTATTGGCGGATAACAACAACATGAATCGATGATAGTTCGCTGGCTGAGTCATCAGGCTGAGATCGAATGCCTCATAATCCTTGCGGCCGTACCCAACTGCGTACAATCGGATTTCGCGGTAATTAGAAATTAGGACCCATTTGGCCCCTTTCGCGTCCATTGCGTATTCCCAAGCCTGTTGAACTGGCGACTTGTGCCGCCCCGGCATCAGGGCGTCAATATCCTTCGTGACGGCTCCCTTCAGTTCAAAGGGTGCGTAAATTTCGGTAGTGCCGTCTACACCAAAGTGACCAAGGGCAACATCGACGTTCCCGGACCCCACGGGTTGGTTCTTCGCAAGAGTCCACGTATCTCCGGCGCTGCTTCCAACGTACCCAAGTACCTCCATCAGGATCTTTTGAATGAACTCGCTGTCATTTTGCGTTTCGCGGTCGTAAATGCCTTTTGCGAGATTTCGTGCCCAAGCCGCAAGTATTGCTTCATGAGCGGTAGGGATCTCGCGACTGTTGGACAGTATCCGCTTGAGAACTCGTGGATGAAAAAGTGGCATCGGCGACCTCAAATTAGACGGTGTGCATCGGCGACGAGCGCAATTCTCGTCGCGATCTGCCGGGAAATACTCGAATAGAATAAATCAAATCCGATCGCACGTTCTGTCCCCCGGCGGCCACTTCAAATTCCCCCACCCGTGGCCAGGTCAAAATCCCCCACTTGACGGGGGCGGACGAGTGATGATTACGCGGTGGCGGCCCGCTTGGCAAGGCGCTCTGCAGCTTCCTTCAGCCGCCAGCTCTTGCCCTCAAACTTCAGCAGGTAGCCGCGGTGAATGATGCGATCGAGGAGCGGCGCGGTGACGACCACGTCGCCGAGAAGCTTTCCCCAGTCGTCCACAGATCTGTTTGATGTGATTATCACGGAGGACTTCTCGTAGCGGCTCATGAGGACATCGGCGAGCTCGTCGCCGGCGTGGGCGGGGAGTTTCCGCAGGAACAGATCGTCGATGACCATGAGCTCCGCCGCATTCAGCTGTGCGCGGTACTTGCGCAGCTCGCCGAACTCGCGCGCCTCGTGTAGCTCGTCGATGAGCACGTGCGCCTCGCGGTAGAAGACCTTGTAGCCGCGCTGCACGGCGAGCTGGGCGATGGCCTTCGCGAAGTGGCTCTTGCCGGTGCCAGGTTGTCCGATCAACGTAAGCGATAACCAGAAGGCGTTCTTCCCTGTCGCGCGTAGGTGCGGAGAATGCGGCTTCAGTAGTGGCGTGACTGGAGCATGCGATGGGGAAGATGAGTCGGCGACGCAGCGAGCAGACTTGGCGCGATTTCGTGGCGCAGCAGGTCGGTAGCGGATTGTCGGTGCAAGCGTTCTGCGGACGGGAGCACCTGAACGTGAACACGTTCTACGGCTGGCGCTCGAAGCTGCGGGCGAGAACCGCAGTGAGCGCAGGCAAAGTATCGGTCAGCAAGAGGCAGGTGAATTGTAAGCGGTA
>JAJZCS010000158.1 GCA_021829055.1 Pseudomonadota bacterium | reverse complement strand
AAGTCAGATTCAGTAAGAGTTTAAGTAAACCATTTATTAAAGCCTCTTTTGTCATAAGAAAACACGCCTAACGCACGGAACGCGGGGCGCAGGGCTCGCGCACATGGTTGCGCACCGTCGATTCCGCCACCGATACGCCGGGAAACTCGGTCAGGATCCGCCGGTATATCCGCCGCGCCGTATGCCGTCGCTTGCGTGGCGCCCGCCGATCCACCTCCAAAATACCGTTGATGAAAGCCACCACCGCATCCAGTTTCGGCTTCATCCGCACCGGATACTGATGCAAGGGCGGCACCGCGCTCGCCAGTGCCTGGCTGACCATCCGCCGATGAACCCTAAATTTTGCCGCAACACCGGCGACGGTGCCGGCCCCAAACTCATGCTCCAGGCGGAGCCGTTCAAATAATTCCACTTTGGCTTTCCAGTCCATGAATGGCCCCTCGACCCTGCTGAGGAAACCCTACGTTCAACGATGGAGGTGGGCCAAAATTAGCCAGGCCAGAAGGAGAATCGTATGCCCCCTTGTCAATCCAAGGCATGGTTTGTGTCCAAACGATACGGTTATGGCGCCGGCCTTCCGATATCGTGGCAGGGTTGGCTCTCAGTTGTGGTGTTGGCCGTGACGATTGGAACAGCAGTTATCCTACTGTCTGGGGCAGATCACATGATCGCAATCGGCGTCAGTATCGCGATCTTCCTAGTTGTGTACTGCCTTAAGACCGAGGGTGGTTGGCGCTGGCGCTGCGGAGATCGATCGTGATGTCAGGCGCCTCCAATGTCTGGACGCCTGCCGGCTAGCCGATCAATGGTTGTCATGGCCCTGCCTGCGACCACAGATAAGGCCTATTTTTTTATAGCTTCATCAGCTTTCCATCTCCGATAAAATGCATTTTTATCAGAGTAAATACTGAAATAAGTAAACCAAATTAGTCAATAAATCAGAAAAGATATTGAACGCTAACAATTGTTCGCGGACGACGTTAGATTTGGAATCTAAATGGTACGGTGGCTATTTAGTGGAAGGTCTGGTGAACAGGTGGGTGTGGGCGAAGGTAAGCCATGTGATGGGCTGAGAAACATGCCGGTTAGTTTCTGCCTATCGGTGTCCCGTTCGCTTATGTGGGTGGACATCGGCAGGGTCGCCACCATATCAAGAGCGGTCCCCTGGCGTGGCGGACAATTGATCCTGTTGTGTATATTCCGGTAAAAAAGGAGTTTTCATGTTTGTTTGCACCGCTTATGGCGCGACCGCTTCATCGTCCCCGCTGCGGCCCCTCCAAATCAACCGGCGTGATCCGGGAACATCCGACGTCGAGATCGAAATTCTCTATTGCGGTGTGTGCCATTCGGATCTGCATTTTGCGCGTAATGAATGGCAATTCACCGAATATCCGGCGGTGCCGGGACATGAGATTGTCGGTCGAGTGAAACGGGTCGGCACTCTGGTTAACAAATACAAGCCGGGCGATCTTGTTGGTGTGGGCTGCATGGTTGATAGCTGTCGAATCTGCCCGTCCTGCCGCGAGGGGCTTGAGCAATATTGCAATGCCGGCTTTGCCGGGCAGACTTATGGTGGGTTCGAGAAAGTGCTGCAAGAACCGAGCAAGGGCGGCTATGCAGAGCGGATTGTGGTCGATCAGGATTTCGTGTTGCGGATTCCAGACACTTTGGATCCGGCGGCAGCGGCACCTCTGCTCTGCGCGGGAATTACGCTCTATTCACCGCTGAAGCATTGGGGGGCGGGACCGGGAAAGAAGGTCGGCATCATTGGGCTCGGCGGACTCGGCCATATGGGCGTGAAGCTCGCACATGCGATGGGAGCAGAGACGGCTTTGTTCACGACCTCGGCCGGCAAGGCAGAGGATGCCAAGCGGCTGGGTGCCAGCCATGTAATTCTCTCCAAAGACGACGCGCATATGGCGGCGCATGCGGAGAGTTTCGATTTGATCATCGATACAGTCTCGGCAGCGCACGACCTCGCACCCTATTTCAATACGTTAAAGCGTGAAGCTACAATGGTACAGGTTGGTGCGCCTGACCGGCCGCTGCCCTTCAACGTGTTTCCACTTCTGGTAAAACGGCGCAATTTCGCCGGTTCGATTATCGGCGGGATCAAGGAAACGCAGGAGATGCTCGATTTCTGCGGTGCGCATGATATTGCTGCCGATATCGAGCTGATCCGGATGGACCAGATCAATGAGGCGTTCGAGCGGATGCTGAAATCGGATGTGAAATTCCGGTTCTGCATCGACATGAGCACGCTGAAAGCGTAACACACGGAGTGTGGCGCGGTGCGCCGACGATGAGCGCAAGAAGCGCCTTGGTGCTGCCCGTGCACAGCCTGCTGAAGCCAGAAACCTGCATATTTAAGGGGAGCGATTACCCGCGACTGGGATTAATATGGCCGCCGAAAAATCTTTGCGTTGCAAGTACGCTAGGAGACCTGTGTGCGGGTGGGTATCAGGGCCGTTCAACGCTCTGAACTGACGGTTCATTGAGTCCGATATGCAACCGGATGTCGGAAAGTGAGGCGATGGGGGGTTGGGGGGATTTCCGAGGCGGCCGATCCCGGATTCTTGGGACGGCGACCGACTCGGAGGTTGCCATGGCCACATTCACCCGATTGCTTGACATCCTGACGGATGTGTCTGACCCGCGGCGCGCGGAGGGCAAACTCTACAAGCTGCCCCACGTGCTTCTGTTTTCGATCCTCGCCATCGTGAGCGGCAGCTCATCCTATCGCGGCATCGTCACCTTTATCGACACCCACCGCCGGACGCTGAACCGCGGCTTCGGGCTGAAATGGTTCCCATACCTCAATCCGCCACATCCTTCAGGGGCTTGATCCGCTCGCGGTGGAAGCGGCCTTCCGGCGGCACGCGGCCAACGCCAAGCCCGGCGCCGGCAGCATCGCGCTGGACGGCAAGACCTTGCGCGGCAGCTTCGACAGGTTCCACGACCGAACCGCCGCTCATGTGCTCAGCGCCTTCGCCACCGGCACCAAACTCGTCCTGGTGCACCTCGATATCGATGAGAAATCGAATGAAATCCCGGCGGCACAGGCGCGGCTCGCCGAGCTGGGCATCGGCGCGGACGCCATCGTCACCCTCGATGCGCTGCACGGTCAAAAAACTCCTCGAGGTCGCGCCAGCCGCCCAAATCGCTCTGATCGTTCAGGTCAAGGACAATCAGCCGACCCGGAAAGGCGCGACCGAACGCCTCGCCGCAACGCTCGCGCCGCACGATACCGTCCACAGCCGCAATCGCGATGAACCCCGGATCGTCACCATCTTCGCCTCGGCCGACGCGCTCGCCGGCACCGATTGGCGCACCCATGTCGCCACGATCATCCCGGTCGAGCGCGCGGTCGCCACACGCAATCCGGCAACCGGGCTGCTCCGCCAGACCAGCGAAACCGCCTTCTATATCGCCAATCGGCCACTCACCGCTTCTCGCGCCGCGGGGACCATCCGCGCGCATTGGGCGATCGAAAACACCTCTCATTACGCGCGTGACGTCACCATCGGTGAAGATCGGTCTCGCATCCAAACCAATCCAGGCGTCGGTAGTGTCCGCGCTGGTGGTGGAAATTTGGAACGCATAAGGGTGTAACTTGAGGTGGCCATGGGATCGTTCGGCTATGGTGGAGTTGCGAGACTTCGACCTGAAGCCTGGAGGGCCCGATGACCGAGGAGAGACTACCATTGGCCGAACTATTGGCCCAAGCCGGCGATGGCGATTTTCTGCGTAGCATGGCGGAGGCCGTGGTGCAGCTGCTCATGGAGACGGATGTGGACGGGCTGATCGGAGCCGGCCGCTACGAGCGCAGTGGCGAGCGAGCGAGCTATAGGAACGGCGACCGGGAGCGAGCTTTGGATACGAGGCTCGGTAGCCTGCAGCTGCGGATCCCGAAGCTGCGGCAGGGGAGCTACTTTCCGCCCTTCCTGGAGGGAGGCGCGCCGGACCTCGGAGAAGGCGCTGGCAGCGGTAATTCAGGAAGCCTGGATAGGCGGCGTCTCGACCCGCCGGGTGGACGATCTGGTTCAAGCCATGGGGCTTACGGGGATCAGCAAGAGCACGGTATCGAAGCTCTGCAAGGACATTGACGAGCGGGTGAACGCCTTCCTCGACCGTCCGCTTGCGGGTGATTGGCCCTACCTGTGGCTCGACGCAACCTATCTCAAGCAGCGCGAGGGTGGGCGGATCGTCTCGGTTGCGGCGATAATCGCTGTGGCAGTGAACACTGATGGCCGGCGGGAGATCGTGGGGTTGCATATTGGCCCGTCCGAGGCCGAAATCTTCTGGTCGACTTTCCTCAAAAGCCTGGTGCGCCGTGGCTTGCGGGGGGTGAAGCTGGTGATCTTGGATGCACATGAAGGACTGAAGGCGGCAATCCGGCGGGTGATGGAAGCATCATGGCAACGCTGCCGTGTTCACTGGATGCGCAACGCGCTGTCCTATGTCCCGAAAGCCCAGCAAAACATGGCATCGGTTGCGTTGCGCCAGGCGTTCATTCAGCCTGACCGCAATGGCGCCAGCCAGACGCTGCGCCATGTTGCCGATCAGCTCAGGGGCAAATGGCCGAAAATCGGCACGTTCATTGACGAAAGTGAAACCGACGTGCTCGCGCACATGGACTTTCCGGCCCAGCACAGGCTCAAGATCCACAGCACGAATCCGCTGGAACGTCTGAACAAAGAGGTAAAGCGCCGTGCCGATGTCGTCGGTATCTTCCCCAATGAAGGCTCAATCATCGGCCTGATCGGCGCCGTGCTACTGGAAACAAACGACGAATGGCAGACCCAAAACCGATATCTGCAGATCGAGGGAATGACCGAACTTACACCGCTGGTGTTCAACGCCGAACCAACTCAAATTTCCACCGCAGCCGCATGAACAATGGTCGCTTCAGATACACCAGAATTTCCACCACATTGACGGACGCTACCCAGGCGTCTTCGCACGTCTGCGCAGCTTCGCCTTCAATATCCTCATGGCAAGCAAGACCGGAACCCTCAGCCGGGACAGGTATCGCGCAGCATTCGCAGGCGTCCGCCAGCTGCTCTCACTCATAACTATACCAAAACGTTGAACAGCCATGCCGCAGACCCAGACCGAATAACCTCAATCGGCAGCCGAGAATGGGCATGGGTCAATGTCTAGGAGGTTTGGTATAAGAAAGTTTAATAATAAATTGAATATAAAAGAGATATGTTGTAAAATCTTACAGTTTGTAATTTTAACGCCTTATGGTTCGACCGACGCCGACACGAGTAATGCCTTCTGCCGCGCCTGGGTCGCCAGTGCGTCGGCACGCTCGTTCATTGGATCTCCAGTGTGGCCGCGCACCCAATGCCAGCCGACCTGGTGCCGAGATGCGGCAGCAAGGACACGCTGCCAGAGATCATAATTTGCCACTGGGTCGCCCTTGGC
>JAJZCS010000157.1 GCA_021829055.1 Pseudomonadota bacterium | reverse complement strand
AGGTTATGGGCAGGCGGAGGCAGGTTGTCTGCGGGGGTGTCGGCCCGGCCGCATTTTCGCACATTGTAATGATGGGGTTCCGATCGGCTTTGAACTCTGTGGTGTTCTTCCGTTCATGGGTTGGCCCAGGTTTAGCTCGACAGATCGTTTTTTTTAGCTTTACAGCATGATCTAATGATTTCCGCCCCGACTTTATTTGTCGATCCTGATGCTATTGCGGCGAATTGGCTACTGTTGGATTCGCGGCACCGGACGGCAGGGGGACGGGCATGTGGCGCCGCGGTCAAGGCAGATGCGTATGGTGTAGGGCTGAACCTAGCTGCGCCGGCGCTGTTCGAAGTAGGTTGCCGCCATTTTTTTACTGCGACGATTGACGAGGCAATTGCACTTCGGAAGCTGCTTCCGGAAGCTTGGATCAGTGTTCTCAACGGGCTTACGCCGGAGCTGGCAGAAAAGAATATTCGGCCCGTGTTGAACTCCCTAGGAGATATCGAGTGTTGGCGGCGGTTCGCATACGAAGCGGAGGAACAAGTGCTGGCCGTGCTTCACGTTGACACTGGTATGGCGCGACTCGGCCTGGATGCACATGAATTCGTGCACTTAGCGGAGCACCCAGAGCTGCTATCGGGGATTTCGCTTGACTTCGTCATGACGCACCTAGTCGCGGCCGAAGTGCCCCAAGCGGCACAGAATGTCGATCAAGCCGTGTGCTTTCGTACCATCGAGGCTAAATTCCCCGGAACACGAACAAGCTTAGCGAATTCCGCTGGAGTTTTTCTAGGTGCCCGATTTGTCTCGGACTTGGCTAGACCCGGGTATGCGCTCTATGGAGGCAATCCAACACCAGGGCGTAGGAACCCGATGCATAGTGTCATACGATTGGCCGCTCCCGTCATTCAAGTGCGCGATATTCCTGTTGGAGCATCGGTTGGTTACAATGCCACTTGGGTCGCGACGCGAACGACAAGGGTCGCTACACTTGGAATCGGCTACGCGGACGGAATTTTGCGGGCGGCGTCAGGACGACTAGTTGCGCGGCACCGGGGCGCACGGATACAGCAGATTGGACGTATTTCGATGGATTTGATGACATTCGATGTAACTGAGCACCCCGATATAGGACCGGGATCAATCCTCGACTTGCTGGATGATACGATCACGATTGAAACGATGGCGGAAGCGGCAGAAACATCGGGCTATGAGATCCTGACCTCCTTGGGAAAACGCTATCGGCGAGTCCTCGAACGTGGTTATAGGGGTGTATGATTCGTCTTCTTGATCCAGTGGCGGCGTTGGGCCGCGTCACGCTCACCCTCGTCTCTGTTCTTGGGGAGCTCGGTTTGTTCACAGCATCCGCTATTGTTGGACTGTTGCGGCCCCCGTTCTATCCGCGCAACTTTAGCCGGGCATTTGCCGAAATAGGCTTTTTTTCGTTGCCCGTGGTCGCCATGACGGCAATTTTCACGGGTATGGTACTAGCCTTACAGACCTACACCGGATTTTCTCGATTTGCCGCGCAATCAGCGATTCCCAGCGTGGTTGTGTTGTCACTAACACGCGAACTTGGGCCCGTTTTGGCAGGGCTAATGGTGGCCGGACGTGCCGGCTCCGCGATGGCGGCAGAGATCGGAACGATGCGGGTCACGGACCAGATTGACGCGTTGAGCACATTAGCAACGGATCCTATCCGGTATTTGGTGACGCCACGCTTACTAGCAGGCGTCATTGCATTGCCGTTGCTGGTGCTTGTTGCTGATATACTCGGGGTTGCCGGAGGATTTCTGGTGGCGACTTCCCGTTTTGGGTTTTCAGCTGCAGATTATCTCCATAATACTCAACAATATCTGCATACCGCTGATGTCACGTCGGGGTTAATTAAGTCAGCGGTCTTTGGTTTCACCATCGCCTTGATGGGATGCTTCTTTGGGTACCGTTCGCGTGGTGGAGCGCAAGGCGTGGGTTCGGCAACAACGAGTGCTGTGGTGGCAGCATCGATTTTGATTTTAGCTTTAGATTATTTGTTGACGCAGGCGTTTTTTACAGCATGAGCGAGCCTGCAAAGATCTCAATCCGAGGATTAAGAAAATCCTTCGGAACGAAAGTAGTCCTTGACGGCGTAGACCTTGATGTTGCGCCAAGAACAGCGATGGTTGTAATCGGCGGGTCGGGTTCGGGTAAATCCGTATTACTGAAATGCATCCTTGGACTTATTCCACCAGACGGTGGACAAATTCTGATTGATGGTGAAGATGTTCTGACCGCGCCAACATCACGCGCACGTGCTCTGCGGGATCAGATCGGGATGTTGTTCCAGAATGGGGCGCTGTTCGATAGCGAAAGCGTTTGGGAGAATGTTACGTTCGGTTTGCTGGCACGAGGGTTGATCCGACGCAGCCGAGCACGGGCACGGGCAGTTGAGGTCCTCGCGCAGGTCGGGTTAGGGGAAACGGTCGCGGATCTTTTTCCAAGCGAATTGTCGGGTGGTATGCAAAAGCGCGTCGCGCTTGCGCGCGCGATCGCAGCTGAACCCGCCATCATGCTTTTCGATGAGCCGACGACCGGCCTCGACCCGATCATGGGAGCCGTAATCGACGGGTTAATTGTCGATTGTGTAAAGAGGCTAGGAAGTACGTCGATTGCCATTACTCATGATATGGCAAGCGCTGGGCGGATTGGAGATCGGATTGCGATGCTGTTCGATGGAAGAATCGTTTGGGAGGGAGAAGCGGCTGAGGTGCGAGCGAGCGGTAATCCCCTGGTTGATCAGTTCATTAACGGCCGCCGCGAGGGACCGATCAAAATGGCGTTGCGGCGCTAGGCGCTTCAGGAACTCCTGAAAAAAGTGAGCAGTTAGGCGCAGATATCGCCGCGCCATATTTGGTGAGGTTACTAGAGGGATGCCGGCTATTCCACGACTGACCCGTACTACCGTGGGAACGCCGTACGGGGAAGGAAACGTCGTTCCGTTTCATAATCATTAAACAGTCGTTAAACTTCGCCTGATTTATTCATTGCGCTGGTTAAGCCATTGCTCTGATCGCATCTGGTGCGAAAAGAAAAACCCTGCATCTTGGGACAGGCTCGCGTTCTCAGAAACGCGCCCTGCTCTATCGTTTCGACACCTTGGTCGACAACATCAAGATCGAGGCGTTGGGCCATGGCAAAGATTGCTTCGACGATTGCAACAGAAGAGCCATTACCCGACATGTGACAAATGAGCTCTTAATGATCTTGATCTGTTAGATCGGCAATTGCGTTCGTTGAAACTGGCTGCATCTTCAGCAAAGTTCCTGATCATTCGAGGCTCTTTGAAACCTACATCACTCGACGATCTTCTGCCTGTATGTTTGTCATCATGGGCACAATTGTGTTTGCTGTTGAATTTGTTCTAGCATACCGAACGCGACTTTTCAGCATACGTGCCTGTTCGGGGAGGAAGCAATCAACCGGGAGCAAAAACAATTTTACATCATGTGCCTCCTGTGGGGGTTTCTGAGCCTCATTCTGAGCTGCATTCGTTTAATTGACGTCCCTACATCGCTTTAGGCCGATCTGAGACTGAAGAATCATCTCTCGAAAGCGCGATCAAGGCTAGTCAGATCTCATCAGCGGCTGTAGTTGTGCTTCAGGTTTTTCTCAGCTGGTGGAGGTAATGGGACGAAATGTTGAATTGTCGGCCGAGAATTTGTGTTTTGTACGCAGGGCTCCTGGCGGTTGTGTTTGCTCTCGCAGGGTGCTCGACGGCACGGACAACCCAACCACCCGAAACGGCGACAGAGCAACTCCTCATCTCGACAGCTGTTGACCACGCCGTGGCGCGTCTCAATCTCAAAATTGCACCAGGTACCAAGGTATTCGTCGATGCCCAATATTTCCGGGCGCCGCTTTACTCACAATACGCTATTGCGAGTGTACGGAACCGGTTACTCCAACTTGGGGCGAGGCTCGTCAGCAATCGCAAAAATTCTAACATGGTAGTAGAGTTGCGCAGCGGGGCCCAGTCGATTAACCATCATCAACTCCTTATCGGAGTGCCGGCCATTCCGATTCCGGTTCCGTTGGTCGGAATTGTTACTACACCGGAGCTTGCACTGTTTGAGGAAAATCGGCAGGTTGGCATCGCCAAGATGGCAATTACCAGTTACAACAGGAACGGAGTACTTTCCGCTTCGACTGGACCGCTTTACGGAACATCGCACGACACGCACTGGACTATACTGCTCGCTTTTTCTTGGACTACGCAAAATATTATGCCAAAATAAGCGAAGAAATTAACGGCACTCTCTAGATGCCCGATGCTAGCTCGTTTTGACGGAGAAGTGGAACGTAGTCATCTCGCTGTCGACTCCGGCGGTTAGACCCGTCTAGGATATGGTTTTCCTGAAGCGATTCTTGCTTTTGTTGTTTGAAGCGGAGCCGGCCACAAAGAATGGTGGCGACTTCCTGAACGCGCTGTGATCGTTCGTAGCGAAGTGGATGATGTCTTGGCTGTATCACACCGCGCAAGAACACCGGTTTTTTCCGTTGGGTAGACGTTTGCAGAAGTCAGTCTATGACGAACGAAAACGACACGAGTAGAAGCGTGGCGCTCAAAGCTCTCTTTTGAGAGAGATCTAAAAGGCGTAGCGCGGCTATCCCGTTAGGGGGATAACAGAGCATGTGGTATACGAATTGAGCTGATATCAAAAAAAATGGATCGAGGTCTGGCATGTGCGTGGTTATGCTCGCCACATGAATCTGATTGGGTGCTTGGTTATACCAATAGCCTTAAAGACTGACACATGCCCAGTCTCTGGTTCCGATTGAGGTAATTCGAGCTGCGTCATTAGCGATGAAATTCCAGGCTGCTTTGCCGGCATCGCGCATCGCCTCGCAAGTGTTGCAGACGCGGCTGTTTAATTTGTTGCCCCGCAGATAATCCCAGACATTTTCCAACCGGTTGAGTTCCGGCGCGCAGGGCGGCAGGGGCAGCACGGTGATGTTGCCTAGCACGATCGGGTCGATGCCATCCGGCACCATCGCAGACCAGCAGGGCGTGAGCGCTGGTGGTGACCTGGCAACTGAGTTCCTTGAGAGGCTCATTCATCGCCGTGGTGTTCACGGGGTAATCCTCCCGTTTTTAACGGAGTTATTGGTAGAATTCACGCGGCGAGTTTTAGTTTCTGGGCTGGCGTCATACCGCCGATACCCATGTTCGGTCGTTCGTTGTTGTATGTTCAGAGCCATTTTGTTGCGTAATTCTGTGCCTCCTCGATGCTGCCAACGATATTCTGGCCCAGCCATTCGATGATTCTGTTCAAGCTGCGGATCACGCGCTCAGCCGGCAACGAGAAATCAACCTCAATGCCTAAACCTTCACGATTGAAGTCGTCGAGCACGTTCAGTAACCCGAAGGCACGGCGATCCTCCAAACGATCAGCCATAAAATCCATCG
>JAJZCS010000156.1 GCA_021829055.1 Pseudomonadota bacterium | reverse complement strand
TGCTCGGACACGCGGGCGGATTGCATATTGGGTTTAACGATGACGCACCTTACTGCCTTCAATATTTCCGTTGATTTTCCACTGTACCATAGCGAAAATCGATCGCTCAAGAAGACAATCCTTTCGAAATCGGCATCGCGCTTTGGTCGTGACCGCAACAGTCGTCCGGTGGTTCAGGCTCTACGTGATATTTCCTTCACGCTCCGTTCAGGCGATCGCCTAGGTCTGATTGGGGCAAACGGATCGGGCAAGACGACGTTGCTGCGCGCGTTATCCGGTATTTATCAGCCGACCAACGGCTCTCTATCGATGGAAGGCAAGCTGACGTCGCTACTCGATCCTGGCCAAGGCATGAACATGGATATGACTGGGCGCGAGAATATCAGACTCCGAGGCTACTTTCACGCGATGCCGAAAGCCGATATCGCTCGTCTCGAAGCGGATGTCGAGGATTTCGCGGAACTTGGAGAGTTCCTTGATTTGCCGGTGCGCAATTATTCGTCAGGTATGATAATTCGGCTTGCGTTTGCCATGGCAACGGCCACACGGCCGGAGATTTTGCTGATGGACGAATGGATCCTCGCTGGTGATGCAGGCTTCATGGAGAAAGCTAAGGCCAGAATCGAGTCCATGGTCCGCCATGCGGATGTTTTGACTCTTGCGAGTCATTCTGCAGCGATCCTAGCCGAATGGTGTAATAGGCTGATTTGGCTTGATCAAGGTCGTATCAGGCAGGACGGTGCTCCCATGGTTATCCTGGAGGAGTATCTTCCGTCGCACCAGTTCGAGGAGTTAGTGAAAGGGCTCGATGTGCCGAAATTGGCATAGATCGTGATGAAGCTATTTAACGCCAGGCCAATGATGCTAATGATAAAGACATCAACATCGTTTATCCCTGCACTGGAAAATCTATGCTTCGTGCCGGTGAAGCGGGTCGCGCTGCTTTAGTCAGATGATGGTGTCATGGGCGAGATACGTGCTGTTTGCAGACTTTCATGAAAAACTTAGGGCAAATTAATATCTTGATGTCCGTGTACAACGGAGAGCAGTTTTTGCCGGAACAACTAGAAAGTCTTGCAGCACAAAGGAATTGCCCAGACTGGACTTTGTTATGGCGTGATGATGGTTCATCTGACCGCAGCGTTGAAATATTGAGTGATTTTAAAGGCGCCCGACGAGTCATTGATGACCAGACCCGGCTTGGACCGGCGATTAGCTTCCTTCGACTTTTGGAAGCGGCCAATGACGATGCGGATGCATTTGCCTTCTGTGATCAGGACGACGTCTGGTTACCGGATAAATTGTCGCGGGCTTGGCAGTGGCTATCGTCGCAGCCTTTGGATAGGCCAGCGCTCTACTTTGGACGCCAACACCTCGTTGACCCGAGGTTACGTCCGATCAGCTTGTCCCCGGCTTTTCGGCGTCCGCCCGGGTTTTGCAATGCGCTGGCACAGAACATTGCAGCGGGATGTACGGTCATGATGAATGCTGCGGCGCGCAAGCTGATTGTCGCCGCGCCCCCTCCCCCCCAAGGATCCATGCACGATTGGTGGACGTATATACTTGTGAGTGGAGCTGGCGGAGCGATGCGAGCCGATAATCGTCCCGTGATTCTATATCGGCAACATAAAAACAACGCGGTTGGCGCTAACGCTTCTTTGATCCGACGTACGATATCGGCCTTTAAACGCGGCCCGGAGCAATTCGTTGCGATTTTTCAGGCTCATCTCGATGCGCTCAATTTAATACATCCTTTGCTTTCTCCGGAAGCTCGCGAGTCCCTCAGCTTGTTGCAGTCACTACGAGAGCTGCCAAGGCTCACAAGAATACAGCGGCTGTCAGCTTCCGGATTGTACCGACAACATTTCGTTGAGGATCTGTTTCTGCGTGGCATGTTTCTTATGGTGGGGAGCGCCAAAACCTATCCAAACGCTGAAACGACGAAGGGTTGGGAGGTGCCAAAATAGTGAGATGGCACGTGTTTAGGAGACCTGTGCGTGGGTGGGCGTAGACTAGGGTCCGGTGCCGCGTGTTCGTCTGCCCAGATGCCACGGCGCTGGAACCGCTCCGCGATTGGCCAGGTCTCAAAACCGTTCTGGCCGTGGAGACCATCCGCAGCGTCAACGGGTCCAGCAAGACCGAAACCGACATCCGCTACTTCCTGCCCAGCAGTGCCGACCAGCCAGAAATTCTGGCGAAAGCGATCCGCCGGCATCGGCAGATCGAGAACAGCCTCCACTGGGTGATGGACGTCATCTTCAATGAAGATCACTGCCGGATCCGGGATCGGAAAGCTATCCAGAACTTCGCCCCGCTCCGAAAGATCGCGATCAATCTCGTTCGCCGCCATCAAGCAGCAAAGGCCAGCCTGAAAGGGCGGCGGAAAATGGCCGCCTGGGACAACCGATACATGGAGCAAGTTTTCACCGGCAGCTTTCATGCGTAACCCCTGCCATCAACACCCATACTTTCGCACGAAATCAAAGACTTAAACCATGCCCGCCAGCGAATCCCTGACATGCCGCGAATAAGGTGGGTTAATACGACCGCTTCGCGAATCGCCAGCAAAAAAGGAGACGATATTATACTGAATTTGCCTACGTCAATTCGCATCTTTTACTTGGATTCCATAGCTACTGTGAGTCTACGTATCGCTTTAAACGTTAACAAGGGAATGATGCCATGTCCTCTGATTATAATGATTTAGATCCAACCTTCTTACCCATCCTACGACAGTGTCAGCCACAAACAATGACGTCTGTTGAACGGATTTATGCGCTCTATAAAGCGGTCGAGTATCTCTGCACGGCACAGACTGCTGGAGATTTTGTTGAATGTGGTGTTTGGCGAGGGGGGTCGATGATGTGTGCGGCACTCACCTTGCTCCAGGCAAAAGACGTAAGTCGAAAATTGTATCTGTACGATACATTTGAGGGGATGGTACAGCCAGATACGATTGATGTGAATTTTGAGGGGGCCGATGCAATTACGCAACTATCATCTGAGCCGCGCACGGAGAAGAGCTATATTTGGGCATACGCACCATTAGAGACAGTCCGTCAGAACATGACATCAACCGGCTACCCTGACGACAAAATTTTCTATGTGAGTGGGGCCGTTGAGCAAACAATTCCCGCGAAAATACCTGATTCAATAGCCTTGTTGCGGCTGGATACGGATTGGTATGCATCAACCAAACATGAGTTACTACATCTATTTCCGCGGCTTGTGAAAGGAGGTGTTCTTATCATCGATGACTATGGGCATTGGCAAGGGGCTCGTCGGGCCGTCGACGAGTATTTTGCAGAAAGTGACGTCAAAATACTCTTAAATCGCGTCGACTACACTGGTCGAATTGGCGTACGTTCGGCATGAACATTTATCGGCAATTTGGCGGCGGATTAGGATATTCCCATAAAGTAATTTTTTGTCCGTCTGGGGTCGACCACTTCTGGATTGGCACTAATCCGGCTTGCTGCGCTGCCTTCTTCATGAAGACCGGATTGATCAGGGGCTTGAAATTGCCGCGAACCTTATTTGACGTCAGAAGACCACAGACATTCGCATTATCACGCTGGATCCAGCGGAGATATCCTCTCACTGATTTGCCCGTCACAATGGGATCAATCTGGCGGATGTCGAAGGCGCTATCGGTCTGTAGCAATCGGGCAAGATTAACAGTATTGACATTGTAAAGTACATGGCGAAAGCCGAAAGCCACAGATGGGTGCGGACCAAGGTATTGCCCCAATATGGTTGCAGTCCAGCGATTAACATTACAGTTGTGATTTTTTAGTTGCGAAACGGCTTGATCTCTGAATCAATGGTTCACCATGATTCGGAGGTCATGGCTGATGGTTGTATCGATTGAGACGACGCTGGAATTATGGGCGTTGACGTTGCGGGACGTAAAGCGGCGGATGCGCGGGTTGTTTGCACAGGAGCGAGCGGCGGTGAACGCTGGATTGTTTCTGGATGGCTTGCTTGGCGATGAGCGGCGCAAGACGGGCTGGATGCGTGCCGAGGTGGCGGGCGATCCTGGCCCTTGGCGGCAGCAAGCCCTTTTGGGACGCGACCGCTGGGATGCTGATGAATTGCGCGATATGGTGCTTGACTATGTCATTGAGCATCTGGCTGACCAGGATGCGGTGCTTGTGATTGATGAAACCGGCTTTCTCAAGCAGGGCCAGGCATCGTGTGGCGTGGCGCGGCAATATACCGGCTCGGCGGGCAAGATCACGAACTGTCAGATCGGTGTATTGGCCTCCTATGTATCGCGGCATGGCCATGCTTTTGTTGATCGGGCCTTGTATCTTCCGAAAGCCTGGGCAGACAATCCGGCTCGTCTGCAGGCGACGAACGTACCGGACGAGATTGGGTTTTCGACCAAGCCACAACTCGCGACGAAAATGATTGAACGCGCAATTGCGGCGCACGTGCCGTTTGCCTGGGTCGCCGCCGATACGGTCTATGGCGTCGGTAACATTGAGACCGCGTTGCGCCGGGCTGGCAAAGGTTACGTGCTTGGCGTGAGCTCAACGCATGGGTTTGGGTCATGGAACCGGGAGCGGCCGCTCGGCGGCTCCGCCGAAGAGATCGCCAAGGCGCTGCCAGCATCCGATTGGCAGCGCCTGCCGGCAGGTGCTGGAACCAAAGGACCGCGGCTGCATGACTGGTGCTATCTCGAACTTGCCAACCTTGAAGCTGAGGAGTTCAACGATGAGAAGCATGGCCTGTGGACCCGTGGCCTGCTGATCCGGCGCAATATTGCCGACGGAGATCTTGCCTACTTCACCACCTGGTGTCCTGCCGGAACATCGATCGTCATCGCCCCGCGTGATGACCTTAGCAGTAGGCAGGTTATTACTGCCTGCGCGAGGTGGTTTGGTCGCCGTAGTAGGCCGATCAGCATTCGGTTGCTGCATAGCTCAGAGACGACTGGAAGTATGTACAAGGAATTATTGCCACATGCAGCAGCGTACGCTTGTACGGCAGCGATCCGCCTTGGCATGGAGCGACGAAGCAAGCCCACCAGTATCCGTTTCCGCGCGAACCAACCTGCCAGATTGTAGGCGACGTTGAAGCTTTCGCTTTGGCGCTGATTTTCCGCCGTCAGTTCTGCAACACGGGATTCGGCGGTATGAAGTCGTGCTTCGATGGTATGCTTTTCTGCTTCGGTGTCGTGCAGTCGTGCGACAACCGCCTCGTGCCTACCCACTGCGTCGGCCAGATCATCTTCGGCGGATTGGGCACGCAACATTGCAACGTTTCGGCGTTCTTCCATGGACATCCCTGACCACCACGCACCACCATCCGGAAGGGGCGGGCGTTTCCAGCCGCTAACCTCATAATACCATCTGACTTAGCTTTTGACACACGCCCAGGTTCTTGTTCCGATTGAAGCGATGCGGGGTGGATCGTTGACGAGGAACAGCCAAGCCTGTTTGCAGGCTTCGAGCATGGCGTCGTAGCTGT
>JAJZCS010000155.1 GCA_021829055.1 Pseudomonadota bacterium | reverse complement strand
AGAACGCCATCATGGAATACCTGGACAACCACAATGCTGACCCCCAACCCTTCATCCGGACCAGGTCGGCCAGCCCAATCCTCGAAAAAGTCGCCCACGCGAAACAAGCGTTAGAGCCACTACAGTACGCCTTACCGACGGCCGGCTCGCTCCACTGCACGCCGCCACCTTCAGCACGGTCAGACGCTCCGCCCACAGCAGAATGATCCTGGCACGCTGAGCGTGTTTATGAGAACGGTTGCGATCCTCCACAATGGCGGCCTGAACCGCCCCGGGTTTGGCGGAGGCTGATTTGGTTAAATCACGCTGCCCAGGCTTGAGCAGCGCGTTCGGCGAAATAGCGTTGTTCAGCCTCGGCTGGCGGGATGTTGCCGATGGGCAGACGGCCTGTGCCATGCACACAGAATCCCACAAACCAGCCCCATTGCGAATCCCGCGTTTGGTTCAAAGCACTACGCGCGTGGATTCGTTCGCTGTGGATTGTATAGAATAGGGGCGTAGACTAAATGTTTGCGCATGACTCATACTGTTCGTGAAAAACGGAAGCTCTTAGGGAGGGTTCGGCGGATTCGGGGGCAAGTCGCGGCGATTGAGAATGCGCTCGATAGCGAGGCTGGGTGTGAGTCTGTGATGCAGCTTATTGCGGGTGTTCGGGGTGCGATTGCGGGGCTGATGGCGGAGGTGGTTGAGGATCATGTCCGGACACACCTGGTCAATCCTGAAACGCACCCGGGTGCGCTGGACAGTGACGCGACAGAGCAGCTTCTGGCGGTTGTCCGCACCTATTTGAAGTGAGGCTGGTCATGTTGGATCGAACGGCAAGCGTTGGCCATAGCCATGTCTTTCTCCGCGCCGACCATGCACGCAATGAGCGTCGGACTTGGTGGGTGATCTGGCTGTGCACGGCGATGATGACCCTGGAAATCGCTGGTGGCTTGCGGTTTGGGTCGATTGCTCTCGTGGCGGACGGTTTGCACATGAGCACCCATGCTGGAGCCTTGCTCCTGGCGGCCCTGGCTTATCGTTACGCCCGCCGGCATTCGAATGATCTGCGCTTTAGTTTCGGCACGGGCAAGTTCGGGGATCTGGCGGGGTTCACGAGCGCCATCATCCTGGCGATGATCGCCCTGCTGATCGGCTATGAGGCTGTCGAGCGCTTTTTTGCGCCGGTGCGGATTGATTTTTCGGCAGCCCTGCCGATTGCCGGTCTCGGATTGATAGTCAATGTGGTTAGCGCCCTCATTCTTGCTGGCGGCGATGATCACCATCATGGACACCGTCTTGACCATGGACCCGGGCATGCCCATGATGACCACCCGCATGAGGCGGGGCATCATCTGTCCATCGGGGGCACTGCGGTGCGTCTCGACATTTTCGAGGACGGTGTGCCCGCCCGGTTTCGGCTGGGGTTTGACGGCGTGGCGCTTCCCCCGGCAGCCGCGGCTTTCATCGAGACGGTCCGGCCTGACGGCACGCGCCAGTTCTTTTCCATGGCAACCCGGCGCGGCCACCTGGAATCGCAGCAAGAAATCCCCGAGCCGCACGAGTTCACCGCGATCGTGACCATCAACGGTTCAACCGCGTCCGCAAGCTTCGTGGAGCCCGAACACGCGCACGAAACCACGGCGCGGGACAATAATATGCGCGCCGCCGTGATCCATGTCGCGACCGATGCCGCCGTGTCGATCCTGGTCATCGTCGGGTTGCTGCTGGCCCGCGCTTTCGGCTGGCTCTGGATGGACCCCGCCGTCGGTGTCGTCGGCGCCTTCGTTATCGCGAACTGGGCATTCGGGCTCATCCGTGACACCGGTGCAATCCTGCTGGACATGACACCCGACCAACGCCTCGCACAGCGACTGCGCGAAACGATCGAAGCCGACGGCGATGAACTGACCGACCTCCACCTCTGGCGCCTCGGTCCAGGCCACCTCGGCGCAATCCTGTCCATCCAATCGAAAACCGGGCAAAGCGCAGGCCACTATCACCAAAAACTCACCAGGTTCAAATCTCTCTCGCACCTGACCGTGGAGGTTCATCTCCAATAAACGTCAGTAGAGTCGATCGAATGCCGGCCTGACGCCGTGCAAATCACACTTACGGTGAGCGAGCCTGGACATCACGACATACGTTGCTCACCGACGGGTGTCAGAGCCGCGAGTACGCGGCAATTGGCAATCCTGCCCGAAGAACGCGCCCCGATCATCGACGCGAGGTCCCCGCGCGGGCCGGTCAGGTCCGCGATCTGGGCACCTTCATTTACCCCTCGCCGGAATGGCTGCGGCGTGATTCAACGGTTTCCCAGATCGGGAGCGGGCCACTATAACGAGATATTGATCTCAGGTTGCCGTCGAAAATTACCTAGTTTTTCCAATATGATGATGGAGTATGCTTAGCTGCCGTCGAATTTGAGCAAACTTTTTTATGCATGTGCAGACTTTTCTGCCGCGCCACAATAAAGTTTTGTGAGCGCTCGGATTATTCAACTGTCACCGATTTTGCCAAGTTGCGCGGCTGATCGACATCGGTCCCTTTTAACACTGCAACATGATACGCAAGCATTTGGACGGGAATGGTATACAGGAGTGGTGCTACAAAAGAGGCACAGTCTGGCAGAATTACTGCATCGCTGGCGATTGACGCCAGCCTCGCTGCGCCCCGCGCGTCGCTAAACACGATAATCCTGCCTCCTCGGGCTGATGCCTCCTGAAGGTTGGACGCGGTCTTCTCGAAGAGCGGACCAGACGGGATAACAGCGATGACCGGAACGGTCGGATCAATCAACGCAATCGGCCCATGTTTCATCTCACCCGCGGGATACCCTTCAGCGTGAATATAGCTGAGTTCCTTCAGCTTCAACGCGCCCTCAAGCGCCACCGGCATCAGCGCACCGCGCCCGAAGAACAGGACATCGCGGCTGTCCGCAATTGTGGCGGCAAGCTTGTGGATTGCGTCACTGTCGGAAAGAATCTGAGCTGCCTTTGCAGGAACCTCCATTAAGCTAGCTACAAGGGCAGTGATCGCCATGTCGTCCTGCACACCACGAGCGTGTGCGACACTAAGGCTAAGGCCGGCGAGAACTGTGAGTTGTGCTGTCAACGCCTTCGTGCTGGCGACCGAGATTTCAGGACCGGCAATTGTCTCGAGGACGAAATCACTCTCGCGCGCCATGGTGCTTTCGGGTACGTTGACGACTGACAGCACTTGGCACCCTTGTGTACGCATGTAGCGAAGCGCTGCCATTGTGTCGGCGGTTTCTCCAGATTGGCTGATAACAAGACCAAGCGTTCCTGCGTCGATAGGCGGAGTGCGATAGCGGAACTCGCTGGCCACATCTGCATCAACGGGAATCCGTGCAATCTCTTCAAGCCAATAGCGTCCGATCAGGCCGGCGTAGAACGCTGACCCGCAGGCGGACATGGTAATGCGCCGGATTGTTCCGAGGTCGACGTTCAGCGTCGGCAGGACCGGCATCCGCGTGGCTGGATCAATCATTCGTTTCAGTGTGTCCCCAATAACGACAGGATGTTCATGCAATTCCTTTTCCATGAAATGCCGGAAATTTCCTTTACCGATTGCTGCCCCGGTAAGCTGAGTCAGCTTGATCTTCCGTTCCACCGGTCGGTTATGTGCATCAAAGAACAGGACTTCATTGGGCTTGACCATGACCCAGTCGCCATCATCAAGATATGCAATCCTGCGCGTAAGTGGTGCTAAGGCGAGCGCGTCCGAACCAAGATACATCTCTTCTTCACCGAAGCCGACCGCGAGCGGCGCGCCCCGTTGGGCACCGATAATGAGGTCGGGGTGCCCTGAGAAAATCAGTGCAACGGCGAAGGCACCTTCTAGCCTGTGGAACGCGGTCGATGCTGCTGTCGGCGGCGCCATACCCCGCGTGAGGTACAAATCGACCAACTGCGCAATCGTTTCGGTGTCGGTTTCGCTCGCGAAAACCTGCCCCGCAGCCTCAAGTTCACTGCGCAGTTCCACGTGATTCTCAATAATTCCGTTATGGACAACAGCAATGCGAGGAGTGCCGTGCGGGTGGGCATTGTTTTCGGTGGGTGCACCGTGGGTCGCCCAGCGCGTGTGGCCGATGCCGGTTGTACCTGCCAGCGGGCGTACGCTGAGGTTGGCAGCCAGTTGGCTCAGTTTGCCCTCGGCGCGTCGCCGTTCGATAGATCCGGCCACCAGCGTGGCGATCCCGGCGCTATCGTAACCACGATAGGCAAGGCGACCAAGCGCCTCAAGCAGAAGCGGGGCCGCCTCCTGACTTCCGACGACGCCTACAATGCCACACATCAGGGCTTCTTTCGTGCAAGTCGCATCACCGCGGCTCGCCCTGGCTTTTGCGTTTGCTGCCCGCGTGCGAGCGCCAGCGCATCGGCTTCGACGTCTTTCGTAATAACGCTGCCGGCAGCGATCATGGCGCCATCTCCGACGCGAACCGGGGCGACAAGAGCTACATTGGAACCGACGAAGACACCCGATCCTATGATCGTGCGATTCTTGGAAAATCCATCATAATTACATGTGATGGTTCCTGCACCGATATTGGTACCCGCGCCGATATCCGAGTCGCCTAGATACGACAGATGATTGGCTTTGCTTCCTGCACCAACCTGCGCGGCTTTGAGTTCGACGAAATTGCCAATGTGCACGCCGGTCTCGATCACCGTCCCTGGCCGAATCCGGGCGTAAGGGCCGATGACTGTGTTCGAGCCAATTTTGCAGCCTTCGAGATGGCAGAATGCGCGGATGACCGCACCACTACCAACTTCAACGCCCGGACCGAAAATCACATTCGGTTCCACGACCACGTCCGGTGCAAACGCCGTATCAGCAGCACAAAACACCGTTTCAGGCGCAGTCAGCGTTACACCAGCTTCCAACGCGGCTGCACGCAATCGGATCTGCATTGCCGCTTCTGCTGCGACGAGCTCAGCACGGGAATTGACGCCAAGGCATTCCTCCCAGGCAGCTTCGATAACGCTTACTCGTGCCCCCTCTTCGTTGGCAATACTGACGATGTCAGTTATGTAATATTCGGCCTTGCTGTTTTGATTGTTCACACGGTCTAGCCAGCGCCGCAGATCCCTTGCACGCGCCGAAAAGCCACCCACATTGCAAAGCCCAACTGCACGTTCGGCTTCCGTGGCATGTGCGACTTCCACGATCCGAACTACTTGGTTGCCAACAGAAATGATCCGGCCAAAGCTGCTGGACACCGGCGCGCGTGTTCCGAGAAGGGCGAGGCCCGCCATTCCCGCCTCGATCCGGTGGGTCAGTGCGTCGAAAGTTCCCGTTGTGAGCAACGGATTGTCGCCGTAGATGATGGTTACAAGGCCGTCGCCGAACTCAGCGACGGCGGTAAGCGCTGCGTGGGCAGTGCCGCGCGGTTCCGCTTGGACGACAACTGAATGCGGAGCCACGGCTTGTGCTACCGCCTCCGCGCTTGGGCCGGTTACCACCACGATGCGGTCAAAGCTTGGTTCCAATGT
>JAJZCS010000154.1 GCA_021829055.1 Pseudomonadota bacterium | reverse complement strand
TTTGGTGGGAAAGAGGGTAAACGCTGCCATCTAAACGGGCCACGCCTAAGCTGGCTTCACATTATCCGCGGGGCGTGAAGAAGAAAGCAGGTTGGTAGTTTCTCGTGCGAGTGAAGAAAAATCACCAAGCCCTAACACAGGTCTCTAGATAGTCACCTGTGAAAAATGGAATTTTGCTGATCTGGGCGCGGAAAATTTTTGTGTTTGGCAATATCTGATTTTGCAGGAGCATGGTGGCTTTGGTCGAAAAACCATTACAAAATGGAGGAAACGTTGCGCGATCGGCGCGATCGTGATTCCTGCGCTTTCTGGCCGACCATCATGCGTTCGGCGTGGGAGAGAGAATGCCGCCGAAGCTGAATGCCCCGCAGGATGCTCTCGAACTGTTCCGCTCGCGGCTGGAGAACATCGTCGACCAGCGGCATTCCCTGGTCCGGCTGGCCCGGCTGATCGACTGGAGGGTTTTCGAGGAAAGCTTCGGCGTGCTCTACGCCGAGGCCGCAGGGCCTTGCGTATTGCCGGGCTTTTATGGCTTCCGAGATTGTTCATGATGACGATGTTGCCGGGCGACAATGTTGGCACGAGACATTGCTTGAGGTACGCGGCAAAGCTTGTGCCGTTGATCGGCCCCTCCAGCACAAGCGGGGCGTCGATGCGGTCTGACCGCAGGGCCGCCAGGAATGCCAGGGTTTTCCAATGGCCCTGTGCCACCTTGGCGAGCAGTTTCTCGCCGCGCGGTGACCAGCCGCAGGTGCGCGTCATGTTGGTTCTGGCCCGGGTTTCGTCGATGAAAACCAGCCGCTCAGGCGCCCGCCTGCCCTGACACTTCTTCCAGAATCGGGGCTTGCGAGCCATGTCGGGACGATCCTGCCCGGTGACAAACAGCGTTTTTTGAAGCTGAGCCTGGCGTCACGGACCAGGCGCCAAACGGAGACCTCGCTGGTAACAATGCCGCACTGCCCGTCTGCCGCAGACGTGGCGACCATTTCACCGCACTCGCCACGCTTACAGAAAACAACGTCGCGACCTCCCTGCACAAACGCCCAGACAACACCGCCGCCGTCATGCGCTCCCTCAGATCATTCGAATAATGCCGACCCATCTCATGCTGGCCTCCAACCCAGCAATAAGCTTGAGTCAGATTTCCAGCCGCGCCGGAATCCCAAAACAATTCAGAGCAAAAGAAAAAGACTCTAATGCTTTGAACGAGGCGCAAAACGGCTAATCAGCGCCGAGCAATCCAACCGGCCGCCTCCCTTGCGCTGTACGTCAGCGTAGAACTGATCGATCAGAGCGGTTACAGGCAAACTAACATTATTGGTCCTTGCCTGTTCAAGACAGATTTCCAGATCCTTTCGCATCCAATCCACGGCAAAACCAAAATCAAACTTCCGGCTGACCATAGTCAGCCAACGATTCTCCATCTGCCAACTTTGCGCAGCGCCCTTCGAGATCGCTGTGATCACTTTAGAAATATCAAGTGCATTAGCTTCAGCAAAATGCAGAGCTTCGGACAACCCCTCGATGATTCCCGCAACGCAGATCTGGTTCACCATCTTTGCCAGTTGTCCGCTTCCGGGCCCACCAACATAACTTGCGCTGGCTGCAAAGCAGCCTATTGTTTCCTTCGTTCGATCGAAATCCGCTTCCGCTCCGCCCACCATCACCGCCAGTCGCCCGGCCTCCGCGCCTACCTGGCCACCGGAAACGGGCGCATCCAGAAACCCGACGTTCCGTTTAGCTGCCTCTGCGGAGAGCTCCCTTGCGACCCTCGCCGACGCCGTGGTGTGATCGACAAAAACGGCTCCTGACTTCATATGACGAAAAGCGCCGTTTGGTCCTAAGGTAATCTCACGCAAGTCGTCGTCATTGCCAACACATGAAAACGCGATATCGCATTGCTGTACAGCTTCTGCCGGGGTGGAAGCTGCTTTGCCCCCGAACCTGGCAGCCCACGAATAAGCCTTTTCTCTTGTTCGGTTAGAGACGGTGACATCATGACCACCCCTCGTCACAAGATGCCCAGCCATTGGAAATCCCATGATTCCCAGTCCAATGAATGCCAGTTTTGCCATGCTACTTACCCTACAGTTCGTGGCCCCGATTTGCTGCACGTTACTCGCCGACAGCACCAGAATTACTTACTTTCATATGCAACCATGAGTCAGCATTCGTGTTTCACCGACCGGCACCGGGAGATGACTTTCGCCATCGGCCTGATCTCCGGTCTCCCCGCGCGTTGCGCCCATAAGGACGCGGTTTCGGGGTTCCTTCCCGTGCCAATGATGGTTGACCGCCGCGTTGCGGTCGCGACCCATGACATCGCCGCAATCGCAGACCATCATCCGCACCGAGAGGTTTTTATCTCCCGGTGCCGCGCACCGCGCATGCAGCACGTCTGACTGCCGGGAAACCATGGATCGAGCTTCTCGATCCGGCGCCCGCGCCAGTCGGCCTTGTAGCGGCAGAACGCGACCAGCCGGGACACCCCGGCATCAGCCACGGAAAGGGCGAAGTGCCGGTTGCGCGCCATGCCCCGGACGTTCAGCGTCTCGACCTTGAGCACATCGGCCTTGGCTGTCAGCCGATGCGATATTTGATGGAGCAAGTCTTTCCGGCGATCACGAACCTTGCGATGGTTAACACCGACGCAGCGCGCTTGGGTACGGCCCTTGGCGGTGCGGGCGCGTCCGCCGCGTTCGGTGGCGACACCCACCATGCTCTTGCACGAACCCGAGCGGCCCGTGGGCTGGTCATCGTCATGATCGCGCGTGCTCGGCTGCCCCTTCGCACGCTTCTTGCCAACAAGGTAGGTTTCATCCACCTCGACAATCCCCCTCAGAAGACCGTCACGGCCATCCATCATCCGCCGGATGCGCTGGCCGAGAAACCATGCCGTCTTCTGCCCGATGTCCAGGTGCTCGCCAAGCTTCACCGAGGAAATCCCCTCGCTGCTTGCCGCAACGAGGTAAAGCGCGGTGAACCACGTCCGCATCGGCAGATGAGTTCCTTCCAGCGCTGTTCCCATGGCAACGGTGAACAAGGCCCGGCAAGCCCGGCACTGCCAATAATGCACCCGCGACTTTTGCGCCGTCGCTTCGCCGACACTGCCGCACCTCGGGCAAACCGGGCCCGCAGGCCAGCGCATCGCTTCAAGATGCGCCCAGCAGGCATCGTCATCAGGAAACCGCGAGAGGAAAGACACCAGCGACATGCAGCACAATTACCGCGACCGCATACGAAAATCAATAGGTTCGGACAGCACTATTGACTCCCGACGTAATTAACATCGGATTTGCTTTTCACTGTTCGCTGAGACCTATTACGTCTCGGGCCAAACTCACGCCATAGAGGCGGTTTCTCCCCGCACGTAGCCGTCGCGTACGACGGCAGTTCGGGTCTGCCTTGCTCTTGCTGTTCTCGAGCTCGCCACCAGATCCATTGTGCTGCCGCGGCGTCGCAATCGTGGATTACGCCGCACTCTGCGCAGGATGGCAGCCTGCATCTCGGTCGCCTGTCCGATGCCATAACTCCACTCTCTTCAACAGGCCTTTTCTTGGCCCTCGGGGAACCCCATTGCCGTCCAGACTTGCGCTCCGCGACCATAACGGCGCAGCGCTCCGTCCAGCCGCGCTACCGCGTCCACATGCGCCCAGCTGGTGTCATCGTCAGGGAAGCGGAAAAGGAAGGGCATCAAAGACATTTAGGGAAGGTACCCAGCCTGCATACGAAAGCTAATAGGTTTGGCTGCACTTATTTATAATAATTACAATTAATTCGTGTCTTAATTCTAAGGTTGGCCACCGGGACGGCCGGCAGTTGCTGCCAACCTTAGTCGCAGCGCATTGAGCTTGATGAAGCCGGCTGCATCCTGCTGATTATAGGCTCCCTCATCATCTTCGAACGTCACCATGCGCGTCGAATAGAGCGAGTTTGGACTCTCCCGCCCGACAACTATTACATTGCCCTTATACAGCTTAAGTCGCACCCGGCCGCTGACGGAGTGCTGACTCGTATCGATCAAGGCCTGCAGCATTCGTCGTTCGGGCGAGAACCAGAACCCGTTATAGATCAGCTCCGCATAACGTGGCATCAGGCTGTCTTTCAGATGTGCCGCTTCCCGGTCAAGGGTGATGCTCTCGATCGCGCGGTGTGCCGCAAGCAGGATAGTGCCCCCAGGCGTTTCGTACACACCTCGTGATTTCATGCCAACAAAGCGGTTTTCCACTAAATCTAGTCGACCGATCCCATTAGCCCGGCCTAAGGCGTTCAAACCTGTCAACAATTCAGAAGCCGACATCCTGGTGCCGTTCAGTGCAATGGGATCACCGGAAAAAAAGTCGATGGTGATCTCTGTCGCAATATCAGGAGCCGCCTCCGGGCTGATAGTTCTCTGATAAACGATCTCGTCAGGCTCCAACGCGGGGTCTTCCAGAATCTTTCCCTCTGAAGACGAGTGCAGCAAATTCGCATCAACAGAGAATGGTGCTTCGCCGCGCTTGTCCTTCGCGATCGGAATCTGATGCGCCTCGGCAAATTCAAGAAGCTTCGTGCGGCTCGTGAGATTCCACTCACGCCACGGCGCGATCACCCGCACGTCGGGCTTCAATGCGTAATAGGCTAGTTCAAAACGTACTTGATCGTTGCCCTTCCCGGTCGCACCGTGCGCCACTGCATCAGCGCCAACCTCTTCGGCGATCTCGATCTGCCGCTGCGCGATTAAGGGGCGAGCGATCGATGTGCCTAACAGGTATTGTCCCTCGTAAAGCGTATTAGCGCGGAACATGGGGAACACAAAGTCACGGGTGAATACCTCGCGCAAATCCTCGACAAAGATTTCTTTCACGCCGAACATTTCAGCCTTTTGCCGGGCGGGTTCCAACTCTTCGCCTTGGCCGAGATCAGCGGTGAAAGTCACGACCTCCGCAGCATACTCGCTTTGCAACCACCGGAGAATAACACTGGTGTCCAGACCACCCGAATAGGCCAAGACCACTTTTTTCACACCTTTGTCAGTCATCGCGGCAACTCCTTTTCCCGCCGCGACCTATCAGTCAAGCGTGACCTTGCCAAGCCGCCGCACCAGAAGGGCAGGGCAATCGCTTGAACGGCTCAGGGATTCCGGCGCGGGCTGAAGTCTGATTCATCGGAGACGTCTTGCGAAGGCGGTTTCTCGATGTCCGGCCTATCGCTGATCGACCACTTCGCCGCGCTGGAAGACCTGCGCCAGTCGTCGAAGGTGCTGTGAGATCAGGCGCTGGGGCCAAATGCACCAGGAAGCCCCTACGCTGGCCCCCTGCCGTTTAAGGCAGGTATTTCCCAGCCACGACACCGTCAATGACGTCATCAATGCCATTGATGGCGCGCTCTCCGCCCAACAGCCATCGCGCTGGAAGTACTGTTCGCCGATTTCGACCGTCAGTTGTGCGAGCGCGGCCAGATCGTCGACGCAGCGCTGGCAGCGGCACCCAAACAGCGCAACACCGAGGCTGAAAAGGATGCAATCA
>JAJZCS010000153.1 GCA_021829055.1 Pseudomonadota bacterium | reverse complement strand
TGCCAGCGGCAACTGAAATTCGGCGCCGTGAGGCGGGGTCTTCGGCTAGCATCGTGCCGAGGTTGGCTAGGGCGTTCTGCAAAAGTGTGACGCTATGACCGTTATGACGTTTCGTGTCCATTATGATGGAATCGCGCAGTCGGGCCAAAATTTCAGTGCTCCAGATGCGGACGCTCGGGTGCACGATTATGCGTTTCAGAGCGGCTCCAAGTTCGGCGCCCCGGGCTTCGTTCTCTGTCAGGGACAAGACCTCGCGCCGAACCCATTCGTCGAAAGCTTCTCGTAGTTCCGAACTGTCTGGCCCAATGCGATCGAGTTCGACGTTGATCGCAGTAATCACACGGCTGGCAATATTCGCTCCGACCGCCCATCCGACCAGCACCCCTCCTTGCTCGCGCACCCGTTCGCGAATGGCCTGCTTCAATTCGAGTTGATGGCTGCTGAGAGCCGAACGCACCTGTGCGAGGATGAATGAAAAGACCTCCTGATGGTGTCCAGACTCCACAACTGATTGCAGCGCGCGCGCGACTACTTGGCTTGCCGCAGGGCCACTGGCAATTCGCGGTAACAACCTAACGATGACGCGGCTTGCGCGTCCATCCTCCAAGGCTCGCAGTAATCCGGGCATTGACGCAGCGAGCGCTTCGGCTGCGGGTCTTGAAGTTGCCGGGTCGGCTAAAAATCGCCCGACGATTTCGGGCAGGTCGAGCCCAGCGAGGAATCGAGCGATATCGTCTTCGGTGAAGACATGATTAGCGACGAAACGGCCGAGTGCTGTACCGAGGCGCTCCTTTTGCGCAGGCAATATGGCGGTGTGCGGAATTGGTAAGCCGAGCGGATGCCTGAACAAGGCTGTGACTGCAAACCAATCGGCTAGTCCGCCGATAAGCCCAGCCTTAGACCCGTCGCGCAACGCCAACGTAGGTAAACTGGGCGGCATGGCGTAAGCTACGATGGTCAGCGCTGCCATAACGAGCAGAAGCCCGGTGGCGAACGTCCGATGCCGCGCTAAGGAGCGCCGGAGCGGAGCTTCGGAATCAGCGGCACCTTCGCTCATCGGTTCGGTGTGCCGCACTGCTCTCGCAAGATCAAGGGCTGCATCTGTTGGAAGACGCCATGTCGAAGTTTTGCTTGTGGTGCGTCATCAGCTGGCGCAGGCTGTCATTTACGGAAATGTGAGGTGCTGTGACGACGACCACTTCGAAAGGAAAATCCATCGTTGGTTTCCGGTCGGGACGCTGGCGGTCGAGCCTCGATCGCGAGGGGTTCGGAGTCGGTGCCTGGATCGTTGGGGCCTTATTTGCAGCCATGATTTTTCTTGTGTTGGGCGCCGTTTATTATTGGATCGGTTGAAAGTTAGCCCAGCCGAGCTTGTCCAATTCTCATGTATTTTTCCGTTCTTGTCACCTGTGGTCAGCCGGCCTAGGGAGCAAAGATGCCTTTTCTTCGTGAAAAAGAGCCGGTACGGGGGGTGGCACACAATGTTCTGCCCGGAATCAGTCGTCTGGTAGCTCGCAATCCCGGAATGATGACGTATCATGGCACGAATACGTATCTTATTGAAGGACGCGATGGGCTGACGGTACTTGATCCTGGGCCTGACGATCCGGTGCATGTCAGGGACATCTTGCGTGCGGCTGGATCCACGCCGATTCGTTGGATTGCTTTGTCTCATACACATCGTGATCACCTTGGCGCAACTTCGGAACTTGTCAGCCGAACCGGCGCGCTAATCTATGCCTTCCGGCATCCAGCGGAAGCAGGTTTCGTGCCGGATTTCTATCTCGATGAGGGCTCTGAAGCCGCTGGGCTGGTGGCGTTGCATACGCCCGGTCATGCAAGCGATCATTTGTCGTTCGCCCATCATGTGCGGGGAGTTGGGCCGATTCTGTTTAGTGGTGATCACGTGATGTCGTGGTCGTCGTCGGTTGTAGACCCCCCCGATGGTGACATGAGAGCCTATTGCGGTAGCCTGAAGCGACTGCTGGATCGCGATGACGTGGCATATCTTCCTGGTCATGGCGCCTTGCTAGGCAAACCCCGCGTATTGGTCACTGAAATGCTCGCCCATCGCCAAGCCCGCGAAACAGAGATTGTAACGCGCCTCACCAACTCTCCGGCGACCGTTCTCGAACTTGTCGAGCTTCTTTATGGGGGGCAGCACCCGATTCTGATGCGAGCGGCAGAACGGACCGTGTTGGCGCATCTGTTAAAACTTCGTTTCGAAGGGGTTGTGCAAGAATACGAGGCTCATTGGGCGCCGGCCTGAGCGTGGGCCGTTGCTGCAGGATGCATCCTTATTCATTTTTCGTTGATTGTACTTGATCTCGCAGCTCGATCGCGTCATCCTGCGCCGCTCGATTGCTAGGTTCAATGAACCTCCGGACCATGCGAGAACGGAATGATGTTCGATCAACGCCGCAGAGAAGCCAGAGGTTAATGACGGTATCTCCTGAGCACGTTTGTAATCAGGCGCTGGCAATTGACGCCTCGCCGGCGCTTGGCCCGGACGTCCCTGACCAAATGCCCTCGGTCGGGGCTGATGACATCCCTGATGCTTTGGAGACAGCGCCTCGTGGTGGCATTCCCTGGCATCATGTTTCCCGGTTCACGACGGCGACGGTTGTTATTTGCGCGGTGATTTTGTGGCAAGTGATCTCTGACTTGCATGTGTTTCCTCCAATCGCGTTGCCATCACCTGTGGCCGTATGGCTTGCCTTCATCAAACTGCTTACCAAGGGGTATGGGGGTCATTCCTTGGTTGACGATATTGTGACCAGTTCATTAAGGATAGCCATTGGCTTTGGGGGAGCCGTCCTGGCGGGTGTGCCGATTGGACTGCTTATGGCCCGAAATGATCTGGTGTTTCGGGTTATCGATCCCTTTTTGCAGTTTGGGCGTCCGGTTCCGCCTCTCGCGTACATCCCTCTCCTGGTTGTCTGGTTTGGGATTGGCGAGCTTCCTAAAATTCTTTTGATTCTTGTTGGGACAATTCCGGTTATCATCATTGGAACCATTTCAGGTGTCAAAGCGACGCCAATACTCAGGGTTTCGGTGGCGCAAACACTCGGCGCATCCGAGGCTCAAATTTTTTGTCATGTTATCCTGCCTTCCGCCCTTCCGGAAATTTTCACCGCCATGCGTGTTGGCATCGGCGTTGCTTGGACCTGTCTTGTCGCGGCCGAGCTCATTGCTGCTGATCAGGGCCTTGGTTGGCTGGTACAATATGCCGGACAAGCGCTGCAGGTTGCAATTGTCATCGTTGGCATCATCGTCATCGGCATTCTGGGATATGCCATGGAACTGACGATCAGAGTCGTCGAACGACGGGTCGTCCCGTGGCGCGGTCACGGATAACAACGGAGATCTCTCATGCAGAAAAAACTTCACGGACTTGTGTTGGGCGTCTTGTTTTCATCGCTGCTAGGTTTTGCCCCGTGGGCCCGGGCAGCCAAGCCCACGGTTGTGATCGGCTACGAAAATAACGGCGGCGATCCATACATGGTGACCCAATCGCAGGGTTTGTTCCAGAAAATGATTCCCGGACATGTCAGGCTGAAATATTTTGCTTCCGGTCCAGCTGCAATGAGCGCGCTTGCCTCTAACAGCCTGCAGTTCATGTGCGGGATTGGCATTCCGCCGTTCGTTGCTGCGATTTCGCAGGGTTTGCCCCTTACGATCATATTCAATCAGGAGAGATATACGACCGCGGCCGGAATTGTTGTGCGGCCAGGCCATGGCATTAGAACAGTTGCTGATCTCAAGGGGCACCGTATTGCGATTGTCCAGGGTTCACAATCCTCGTTTGAACTTGCGACGTTCCTTGCCGAAGCAAATGTTCCTTTCGACGCCGTGCATCAGGTGAATATGTCGCCACCCGAAATGCGCGTTGCGTGGACCACAAAAAGCATTAATGCAGCGATCGTGTGGGATCCGGTATTCGACGCATTGCGCAGTCTTGGTGGTCGGAGTTTGAAGACGGACGCAGACTTGCCACGCGACGCTTCATCCTACAACGTCTGTATCGCAGACACGCGGTGGGTTCGCGTACACCCCAGGATTGCAACAGATTTCGTGCGGGCGCTCGACGCAGGCGTTACTTATACTAAAGCGCATCCAAAAAAAGCCATTGCCCTCATGGCCAAGGCGGCGGGCATTTCGAAACCGGTCGCGAAAACCGAGCTTGCCGGTTACGAGATTTTCTCTGCTAAGGACCAAATGACGCCAGCGGTACTCGGAAGTGGCACAGGGATGGCGGCATCGGCAACGACTCGAACTGTTGAAAATACAGCGAAAGTTTTGTTGAAAATCGGGCGGATCAGCAATCAGCCGAAAAATCCGGTGGCCGCCGTGGATTCTCAATTCGCTGCCGCAGCCACGAAATAGTACTGCGTTATGCCAATTGTGGTCGAGCGCGTCCGCAAGGATTTCGGGCGACACAGGGCGCTCGACGATGTGTCGCTGACGATCGAGGATGGTACATTCGTGACCATCCTCGGCGCATCAGGGTGTGGCAAATCGACACTTCTCAATTTGATCGCCGGATTGTTAACGCCGACAAAAGGGCGCATTCTGCTTGACGATGTTCCGATCATGAAACCGGGGCCGGACCGTGTAGTGGTTTTCCAGCAGCCTTGGCTCTATCCGTGGCTTAGTTTGCGTGACAATATCGCGTTTGGACTTCGGATGCGGCGGGCCGCGGGCATTGACTGGGGTCGGGTTGATGAGGTCATCGGCATCATGGGCCTGAAAGGCTTCGAAGGCCATCATCCCTACGAACTTTCGGGCGGCATGCAGCAACGTGTTGCCATTGCCCGCGCTCTGGTCATGAATCCACGCGTGCTGCTTATGGATGAACCATTCGGTGCGCTGGACGCCCAGACACGGCACCGAATGCAAAAATTTCTCCTCGAACTCTGGGGCAAAATCGGCGCTACAATCGTATTTGTTACCCATGACATTGACGAGGCTATTATGCTTGGTGACCGCCTTGTTGTAATGCGCTCGCGGCCTGGGCGAATAGCAGTCGAAACGAGAGTGCCACTTCCACGGGCACGACACTGGGATATGACTCTCGACCCAGCCTTTCTGTATCTCAAGCGCCAAGCGATGGCGGTTCTAGGCGAATAGTGGTGCCGGTATGGACCAGACCGATATGGAGGCGCCAGAGCGTGGCGAGCGCTTCCTGTTATGGTCTCTTCGCTATACGGGTGGCCAGCTTCCACGGATCGTAAACATGGGCAACTATCAGGTTGAGGTAGCGAGCACCCAACTGGTGCTGTGGTCTGACCTGACATCCGAGACGCGGCTGGCCTCACCTCACTGAAGCAGGGATGGACAATCGCGGGGTGGCGAGGCGGAGGACAGCTTTTTCATTGAAGACTTGTACCGGGTTACGTAGTTCGCCTTCGAATACAACAAGCCGCACGGAGTTCGAGCCAAGATCAACGATGGCCCGTCGGGTTCCTCCTCCTGCGGCCTGTCCTGAAGAGTCTTTCTGCATACATTCC